>CAITUB010000001.1 GCA_903895515.1 uncultured Acidimicrobium sp.
GCTTGCGCCTGCCTGAATAAGCACAGTCTCGCCAGCCTGAAGGTGTCCAAACTCGAACAAGCAATCGTCTGCAGTGCCAAATTCAATTGGTACTCCTGCTGCTTCTTGTAATGACAAACCATTTGGAATTGCCCACGTTGAAACTGCCCACGGGCAAATAACTTCTGCGTGCGAACCAAAACCCATGGTGGCAACAACTGCTTGACCAGGTGTGAAGCCAGTTGCGTTTGCGCCAACTTCGCGCACAATTCCCGATGCTTGGTAACCAACAATGTGTGGTTTGGAAGCAAGTGCTCCACCTAAACGATTCAGCGTGTCGCCGCCTTGAATGGCAATTGCGGCAACGTCAATAAGGAGTCCATCTGCGAACAATGTTGGCTCAGCAACATCTTCGTACTTCAAGACTTCGGGTGCACCAGTTTCGTAATAGACAGCAGCTTTCATTTGGCTGACGCTAACTGCGAAGTGTTCCCGAAATACAAAAGACCCGCCCTTTCGGACGGGTCTTCAGTTTTAAGCGAGGTTATTGAATAAGAATTACTTCTTCTTCTTTTTTACAACTTTCTTAGGAGCTGCTTTTTTCGGAGCTGGCTTCTTAGGAGCTGCAGCCTTTTTTGGTGCTGGTTTTGCAACTGGCGCCATTGGCTTTGTGTTCAATTTCGGAGCTGGAGAAACACCAAGTGCGATGTCCTTGAAGCCCTTAAGTGCGGTGATCTTTGCAACTGTCTTTGCCTTGATCTGAATCGTCTCACCCGTGGCCGGGTTACGACCTTGGCGTGCTGGACGCTTGATCTTGGCGAACTTTGCAAAGCCCGAGAGGTTCACGATTTCACCCTTGGCAACAGTTGCCAGGATTACGTCGATCGTTCCTTCGACAGTCGACGTTGCCGTCTTCTTGTCTACGCCAGTGTGAAGTGCTACTGCTTGAATGAGGTCACGTTTTTTCATAACCGAAAATGTATAGCAAGGGAGACGCCAGGTAGTGGATAGTGCCCGTTTTCAGGGCACTTTTTGATGCGACGGCGATTGGGGGTATGGAAGAAGGGGGGATTTGCCTGTATTTGCAGGGTTTTTGTCAACTAATTCAGTGGAATCCCTGAGGTATCGCCTTCTGCGCGAGCACCAAAGATACGGCGATCTGACTCGTTGATCTCGAGGTCGTTAATTGATGCTTCGCGTCGGCGCATGTATCCAAGGTCATCAAATTCCCAGTTTTCATTGCCATAACTGCGGAACCATTGACCCGCAGCATTTCGCCATTCGTATTGAAAGCGCACGGCAATTCTGTTTCCGCTAAACGCCCACAGGTCCTTGCGCAAGACGTAATCAATTTCGCGTTCCCATTTTTGTTTCAGAAACGCAACGATTTCGTCACGCCCCTGTACAAATTCGTTGCGATTGCGCCACTGCGAATCTGGTGTGTATGCACCTGCAACGCGTTCTGCGTCTTTCGAGTTCCACGCGTTTTCTGCCATCAACACTTTTTGTCGTGCAGTTTCTTCAGTGAATGGGGGAAGTGGGTTGCGTGGTTCCATTACGCAAAGTTAGCCAATATGCATCGGTAGCCTCTATCGCTATGAGTTCACTTTTTGATGCAGTTCCGTTCATGCATGGCCCAGCAATGCCAAACAGGTTTATGTTGTCGCCGCTAACGAATCAACAAAGCAATGTTGATGGAACGCTGTCTGAAGAAGAATTCACCTGGCTCACTATGCGTGCCCAGGGTGGATTCGGCCTGACTATGACATGTGCTTCGCATGTGCAACGAATAGGGCAGGGCTTTCCAGGCCAACTCGGTTGTTTCGGAGATGAGCATGCTGCAGGCTTGAAGCGCATTGCCGATGCAATTCGGGCAACGGGAAACCTTTCATACGTGCAGTTGCATCATGCAGGCAATCGTTCACCGAAGGAACTGATTGGCGAAGCACCGGTGTGTCCGTCAGAAGATGCTGAAACAGGTGCGCGCGAACTTACGCACGCAGAGGTTGAACAACTCATTGCCGACTTTGTTGCTGCTGCGGTGCGTTGCGACAAGGCTGGTTTCGATGGCGTTGAACTTCACGGTGCACACGGTTACATCATTTGTCAGTTTCTCTCCAGCGATATCAACAAGCGCACTGATGAGTTTGGTGGCTCATTGGAAAACCGTGCTCGTGTACTGATGCGCATTGTCGATGGCGTGCGCGAACAATGCAGGCCCGACCTGCAACTTGCAGTGCGCTTGTCAGCAGAACGCTTCGGCATGTTGGTGGATGAAATTCGCGAGGTGTTTGCCTGGCTTGTGGCCAGCAACAAAGTCGACCTCATTGACATGTCGCTATGGGACGTATTTAAGGAAGCACACGAGCCAGAACATGCTGGCAAGCA
>CAITUB010000002.1 GCA_903895515.1 uncultured Acidimicrobium sp.
AAGCGAGTTCCACCACCTGAATCATCTCGGGGTTGAACTTGAAGATTCAACACAGGTCGACCAATCAATTGAGCGATTCGAAAATCTTGGGCTTGTAGAAAAGATCGAAAAGGACACGGTGTGTTGTTATGCCAAGCAGGACAAAGTGTGGGTGCAATCTCCGGATGATGCGCCGTGGGAGTTTTATACCGTGTTGGCAGACTCGCCATCATTTTTTATCAAAGTAGATGGAGTTGATGGATCGGCGTGCTGCTCATGATGCGTCGTTTAAGTGCAGAAGCACTGGGCACTGGCTTATTGATCATTGCTGTTATTGGTTCGGGCATCATGGCCGAGCGATTGACGCAAGATATTGCTTTGCAGTTGTTGTGTAATGCGGTTGCTACAGGTGGCGCTCTCGTTGCGTTGATTCTGATTTTTGCCCCAGTTTCGGGAGCATCGTTTAACCCAATCGTTGGCATTGTGGGCACATTACTTGGAGAGGGAACTTGGAAAGACACAGCCTTGTATGCGGTTGCTCAAACAATCGGTGGTTGCATCGGTGCAGTCATTGCCAATGTGATGTTTGATCTGGATGCAATTAACTTGTCGGAAAAGGTTCGTACTGGATCAAACATCTGGGTTTCTGAAGCTGTTGCATCTGTTGGCTTGCTTGTGGTGATTTACGGAACCATTCGCGCCAAGCGTGCCAACTTGGTTCCGTTCACCGTTGCCGCATGGATTACTGGCGCATATTTCTTTACATCGTCAACATCAATTGCAAATCCGGCAGTAACCGTCGCGCGAACGCTGAGCAACACGTTTGCTGGCATCGCCCCAGAGTCAGCACCAATGTTCATAGTTATGCAACTCATCGGTGCGGTTATTGGTTTCGGAATCATTCGCTTCGTATTCGAAGAGAGTGCAGCGTGAGCGAATCACGAATTCCCGGCGTGTTGTTCTTGTGTACGCATAACGCGGGCCGTAGTCAAATGGGCGCAGGGTTTATGCGCTCGTTTGCCGGCGACAAAGTTCGCGTGCTGTCTGGTGGTTCCGAGCCTGCGTCGAAGGTGAATCCTTCAGCGGTTGAAGCAATGGACGAATTGGGAATCGATATCGCCGACTATGTGCCGCAGAAGTGGTCGATGGAAATGCTTCACGAAGTTGATGTCGTTGTCACCATGGGTTGTGGAGACACCTGCCCGTACATTCCTGGCAAGCGCTATGTGGATTGGCCACTTGACGACCCAGCTGGCCAAGGTGTTGATGCAGTGCGTCCAATTCGCGATCAGATTAAGACGCTTGTTGAATCATTGTTGACAGAACTTGGTGTTCGTTAACTTTCGTAGGTAGCAAACAACTCTGCAACAGCTTTTGCTTGTCCGCCGCTAGTGGACGACATCACGGCAATCGGGAGAACACCTGCATTCGCCCATGCGGCAAATTGTTCCCGCACCTGAGATGCATTTCCCGAAATGGTGCAATCGCGTAGCCATTCATCGGTCATGGCCTGTTGCAATTGTTCAGCAAGCGATTCTTTTGGAGTGTTGGCGATGATCGATTCGATGTTGTCCATTTCTTTGTCGTAGCCAGCCACTCGCCAGTAGTTGCGATAGTTGGGGAGCGATACATATCCCGTCAGTGTTTTGCGATGGATGGCAAACGCAGCATCGAGATCTTCACTGACCACTGTTGGCACCATGTTGGACATGAAGAACTGACCGCGAAGCGCTTCTGGAATGGATGCAACCTGTCGGCTGACGTCGCGCAGTGAAGCATTTGCCCAAATTGCTCCCTGCGACACCTCGGTGGAAAGCGCAAGCATTTTGTCGCGCAGTGTTGCCAGAAAAATCTGAGGAAGTTGTCCGGAAAACCGTTCGTTAGCGCGCATCGCCTGGACGTAGTTGGCAATATCCGAAAGTGGTTTTCCCGTAGCAACTCCCAGTCGTTGCACCACTGGACCATGACTCACTCCAATTCCAAGACCAAATCGTCCACCAGAAACCTCATGAATATGCGCTGCGGTGTTTCCTAGTTCAACCGGGTGGCTGTAATACATCGGTTGAATCGATGTCCAAAACGGAATGGTCGATGTTGCATGCGCCAGCGACACACACAATCCGAGCGTCCCTCCCAAGCTTGGGCACGCTATGCCCGCAAAGCCGCGACGCTCTGCATCGACTGCTATGTCCAAGATGGCTTGGCGTTTAGTTGGCGATGCAACAAGAGAAATCGCGGGAAGTGTGTAGGTGGATGGCGAGAAAGTGATCATGGCTTGAATGCTCCTTGTACGGGCCTACCGTATATGCCGTGAACATGTTGCGCATTGCCATGGTGAGCCCGTACAGCGTTTCGGTTCCCGGTGGTGTGCAGGCACAGGTGCTTGGACTGGCTCGCGAATTGCGCCGAATCGGTCACGAAGTTCGTGTCCTTGCTCCATGTGATGGTCCGCCGCCCGAACCATTTGTTACACCACTTGGCAACAGTCTGCCGACGGCCGCCAATGGTTCGGTTGCACCACTTGCACCGGACCCATCTGCAGCCATGCGCACCATTCGCGCGTTAAATGACGAAGCATTCGATGTCATCCACTTGCACGAACCAATTGTCCCTGGCCCAACGGTGACAGCGCTGCTGTTAAAGCTTGCACCAACAGTTGGCACGTTTCATGCAGCAGGGGACTCCACGTCGTATCGGGTGTTGAACAAAACCGCGCGCTGGGCTGCAGAGCATTTAACCGTGCGTGTGGCAGTCAGTGAATCAGCAAAAGAACTTGCGAGCAGATATTTGGATGGCGAGTACACCGTGTTGTTCAACGGCATCGAAGTTCAGCGTTACATGCGACCATCAACCCCACGCGAAACCTCTCCAACCATTTTCTTTTGTGGTCGCTACGAGCCGCGCAAAGGTTTAGAGATTTTGCTGCAGGCAATGGCGCACCTGCCAAAAAATGTGAAGCTGTGGATTGCGTCCGACGGTGCGGGTATCGATGATCTGCAAAATACTTATGGCGCAGATGAGCGCATTAATTGGCTTGGTCGTATAACCGAAGAAGACAAACTCGACAGGCTGGCGCGCTGTACCGCATTTTGTGCTCCGTCTTTGCGTGGCGAATCGTTTGGCATTGTGTTACTTGAAGCAATGGCTGCTGGTGCAACGCTTGTAGCAAGCAACATCAGTGGATACAACAACGTGGCGACACATGAAAAGAATGCATTGCTTGTAGAACCGGGGAACCCTGTGGCGCTTGCCGAGGCATTGAACGTGGCTACAACAAACGCAACGATCCGTGAACATCTTGTGGCAGGCGGGCATGCCCGTGCACAGGATTTTTCGATGCAGCGATTGGCAGAGTCGTATGTTGAGATTTACAACAAGCTGCTCAACGATGAGGCACAGCGTCTACTCGAAATTGCTCCGAACCGATTTGTTGCAATGTTTGAAGACAGAGTGTTGCGTCGTCCGAAATTTCTGAATGGACGCCAGAACACCCATTGATCACCTGATCTCTGCGTCTTGGACTGGTGCCGTAGACTGCAAACATGAGCACAACATTGGTAGTAGTTCTCGTCCTCGTATTTCTTGCCCTTGTCGTTGGCGCTACGTATAACTCGCTGATTCGTCGACGCAATGAAGTGGACAACGCTTGGAGCCAAATTGACGTGCAGCTGAAGCGCCGTCTAGATCTCATCCCCAACCTCGTCGAGACGGTGAAGGGGTACGCAGCCCATGAAAAAACGGCGCTTGAAGCCGTTATTGCTGCACGCAACTCGGGCTTGGCCGCATCGGCAAACCCGCACGCTCAGGCTTCTGCCGATAACGCGATGACTGGTGCACTGCGCCAATTATTTGCATTGTCGGAGTCGTATCCAGACTTGAAGGCAAACCTTGGGTTTGTTTCGTTGCAAGAAGAACTTTCCAATACCGAAAGTCGCATTGCCTATGCGCGGCAATTCTACGGAGACGCAGTTTCTACGTTTAATACAGCAATTCAAAAATTTCCCACCGTGTTACTCGCGGGCATGTTCGGTTTTTCGGCAAGAGATTTCTTTGAAGCAGAAGACGCCGCACGTGTTGTTCCGGAAGTGAAGTTCTAACTATGAATGACCTCATCGCATCAAATAAACGTCGAACATTTTTCTTGATGTTCGGTTTTGTTCTCGTACTCGTCTTGGTTGGCTTCGCAGTTGGAACTCTCATCGGTAATGGCGTTACCGGCACCATTATCGCACTCGTTATTTCTGCGGTAATGGCAGTGACGTCGTATTGGAAGTCAGACAAAATTGCGCTTGCTGTTAGCCGCGCTGTTCCAGCAGACGTCAACGAGTACCGACGCTTGCACAACCTTGTCGAAGGGCTATGCATCGCGGGCGGACTTCCAAAGCCGCAGGTGTACATCATTCATGACGATGCTCCGAATGCGTTTGCAACAGGACGCAACCCGAAGAACGCCGCAATTGCCATCACCACGGGGTTGCTCAATCAAATGAATCGCGTAGAACTTGAAGGCGTTGTTGCTCACGAGTTGTCGCACATTAAGAACTACGACATCCTCGTTTCCACTTTGGCGGTCACCTTGGTCGGAACAATTGCACTGATCACCGACATGACATTGCGCATGATGTGGTGGAACGGTGGGCGAGTGAGCCGCAGCGGAGACCGAAATGATCGAGGCAATCCGCTGGCCATTATTGGTTTCGTACTGTTACTGGTATCGCCAATTATTGCGCGTGCAATGCAGGCCGCAGTCAGCCGACGCCGCGAAACACTTGCCGATGTTTCGGCAGTGCGCATGACGAGATACCCGCCAGGACTGATCTCGGCATTAGAAAAACTTCAGGCAGATAACACCGAAACACATTCGGCCAGCATGGCTACCGCTCATATGTGGATTGAACAACCGTTGTCGGGCGTGAAAGACGCGGGCAGGTTAGGTATGTGGCATAAACTTTTTAATACCCACCCGCCTCTATCCGAGCGAATTGCTTTGCTCAGGGAGATGTAAATCATGAATCGTCGAATAACTGTTTTAGGTTCCCGTTCACTGGTCATTGCAGCAGTCGTAGCGCTGTCTGCATGTGGAGGATCAAGCGGGTCATCCACAGCATCAACCGACTCGGTTCCAACCACAGATGTGGCAAGTGATGTTCCGGTTAACCCACTACTTGGAACTCCTCTAGAAGATCCGACAACAGCCACACGTCCCGCAATGGTGGTCAAGATCGACAACCATCCAGGTGCCCGTCCTCAGGCAGGAATCAATCAGGCTGACATTATTTTTGAAGAGAATGTTGAAAAACTCACTCGCTATGCCGCGGTGTTCCAAAGTTTGGGTTCAGATCCAGTTGGACCAATTCGCAGTGGTCGCTTCCAAGACATCAACTTGCTCGGTTCGCTGAACAAGCCATTGTTCGTATGGAGCGGTGGTAACAGCAAGGTGTCCGCAGCGATTGCTAAATCAGATCTCACCGATCTCAGTTACTTAAAAGTAAATACTGATGGTGGATTCAAGCGCAGCGAAGACTACAAAGCTCCACACAACTTGTTCGCAGAAACCACGAAGCTATGGACGCTTGCTCCTGCAGGTTCATCAGCCCCGTCAACTCAGTTTGCGTATCGCACCGTGAGCGATGCAAATGCTTCAACATCTAAAGAGGCCATTGGTCTGAAGGTGTCGATGGACGGCGTCAAAGCGCAATGGGATTGGGATGCAACTACAAAAGAGTGGGCACGCACGCAAGACGGCACACCAGTTGTTGACTCTGCCGATGTTGCTTTGTCGGTTCCTAACGTGATTGTTCTTGAAGTGGAGTACACCAACTCATACAGCCCAATTTCAAAGACTCTTGGTTCGGGGAAGGCATACGTCTTCACCAATGGTGTGATGTACGAAGGCACTTGGACACGCACCGATCGCTTGAAGCCATTTGAGCTGAAGGATTCTGCTGGAGGCGTAATTAAGTTGACGCCCGGCCAGACATTTGTTGAAGTTGCGCGTGCTGGTAAAACCGCAGTGGTTGCTCCTGGCATGACGCAAGACGAGGTCAAATTCCCGTAATTCGCGATCGGGATTTCCCCGAGTTGGCTTATGGGTCACGCAAGGCTGGTCGGTACGCTTATTGCTATGACTACTAGCAAGGGCAATTCGGCTTCTGGGCCAATGAGGGTAAATCGTGGCTTGGCAGAAATGCTCAAGGGCGGCGTCATTATGGACGTAGTCAACCCAGAGCAGGCAAAGATTGCCGAAGATGCTGGCGCAACCGCGGTAATGGCTCTTGAACGCGTGCCTGCCGACATTCGTCGCGATGGTGGTGTCGCTCGCATGAGTGACCCAGAAATGATCGAAGGCATCAAAGCTGTTGTCACCATTCCAGTCATGGCAAAAGCTCGCATTGGTCACTTCGTTGAAGCACAGATTCTTGAAGCACTCGGCGTCGACTTTATTGACGAGTCTGAAGTGCTCACACCGGCCGACGAAACGCACCACATCGATAAATTCGCATTCACATCTCCGTTTGTGTGCGGTGCAACAAATCTCGGTGAGGCCCTTCGTCGCATTAGCGAAGGCGCTGCACTCATCCGTTCTAAAGGTGAAGCAGGAACGGGAAACGTTGTCGAAGCAGTTCGTCACTTGCGCAGTATTTTTGGTGATATTCGCCGCATTACACAGGCCGATTCTGCAGAGTTGTTTGATTGGGCGAAGAAGCTTGGTGCACCATTGCCACTCGTGCAAGAGATTGCAGAGACGGGCAAGTTGCAGGTACCGATCTTTTGTGCTGGCGGAATAGCCACACCTGCAGACGCAGCATTGGCAATGCAGCTTGGCGCAGAAGCGGTGTTCGTAGGGTCAGGCATTTTCAAGAGCGATGATCCGTCGCCACGCGCGAAAGCAATTGTTCAGGCAACTGCGCACTTCCGCGATGCTCATGTGTTGGCAAAAGTAAGTCGCAATCTTGGCGCGCCGATGACCGGTATCGGAATGGACAAGATCAACGAGCGCTACGCCGACCGCGGCTGGTAAAGCAGCACCACTTGTCTCGCGTAGTTGGCGTTCTTGCATTGCAGGGCGCTTTCGAAGCTCATCAACATGTTTTGCGCGAACTTGGGTTCGAAACAGTTCAAGTTCGAACACCAGCAGAATTGGAATTGGTCGACGCGTTAGTTATGCCTGGCGGTGAGTCCACCACGATGTCGCATTTGCTGGTGACTTCGGGATTATTCGAATCTATTGATGCACGGCTGAAACAGGGGATGCCAGTGTTTGGTACGTGTGCCGGAATGATCTTGCTTGCACAGGGTGTGCTTGATGGCCGATCGGATCAAAAGAGTTTTGGGGCCATCGATATTGATGTGAAGCGCAATGCGTACGGTCGTCAAATCGATAGTTTCGAAACCGATATTGCCGTTGATGGATTTGTCGATGATTTCCACGCAGTTTTCATTCGTGCGCCACAGATTGCACGATATGGCGATGGCGTAACGGTTTTGGCTCGACATGGTCAAGACGTTGTCCTCGCGCGACAGGGTTCAGTGATGGTTGCATCATTTCATCCCGAGCTCACAAGCGATGTGCGCATTCATTCTTTGTTCACAGGTTTACTTCAGGAGGTATAGAGATGTCCGGTCACTCCAAATGGGCAACCATCAAGCGCAAGAAGGGCGCTATTGATGCTGCACGCGGAAAGATTTTTGCGAAGATGTCGCGTCAACTTGAAGTAGCCACGCGTGAAGGCGGCGGAGATCCATCGAGCAATGCAACGCTGCGAACCATTATTCAAAAAGCCAAAGCAGCTCACATGACAAACGACGCAATTGATCGTGCTGTAAAGCGTGGTCTTGGAGAACAAACCGGAGCAGCATTTGAATCCGTGACGTACGAGGGTTATGCACCAGGTGGAGTAGCCATGTTGGTCGATGCGCTGACGAATAATCGAAATCGCACCGCAGCAGACGTGCGCATGGCATTCAGCAAATCGGGTGGCGCGTTGGCTGAACCCGGTGCAGTGGCTTGGCAGTTTTCACGAAAAGGCATCGTGCAAATTGAAAAGAACATCAGTGAAGACGACGTAATGCTCGTTGCCTTAGACCACGGTGCAGAAGATGTTGCTGATGACGGCGATTCATGGCGTGTAACGTGCGAATCAACCACAGTGTTCGAACTGAAAACTGCGCTCGAAGGTGCGGGAATGAATGTAGTGTCGGCTGCAAGCACCATGGTGTCGTCAATGAGCGTTGCCGTAACGGGCGCTGATGATGCAAAAGCAATTTTGAAAATTATGGATGATCTTGAAGACAACGACGATGTACAAGATGTGTACGCAAACTTTGACATTTCAGACGAACTATTAAACGAGGTAGCACAATGACAATCAACGTTGGAGATCAAGCACCGCAGTTCACACTGCCGGGCACAGGCGGCAAGTCATTCTCACTTTCCGACTTCACAGGCAAGCCAGTGGTGTTGGTGTTTTATCCGGGCGACAACACGCCGGTGTGCACCAAACAGCTGTGCTCGTACAACAATGAAATGAGTGAGTTCGATTCTGTCGGCGCTCAAGTGGTGGGAATTTCCTCGCAAGATGTGGCCAGCCATGACGAGTTTTCGGGTAAGCACGGGTTCTCGTTTCCGCTTCTTGCCGATGTTGATAAATCAGTTTCCAAGCAATACGGCATTCTCGGACCACTTGGGATACCTCGCCGCAGCGTGTTCGTCATTGATGGATCCGGGGTAGTCCGCTACGTTCACCGTGCTCTTGTAGGGCTTTCCTTCCGCCCAGTAGAGGAACTAGTGGCTGCGGTAGAAAAGGCCAAACTCGGTCAGTAGGCCCAACTAGGCTTGAACATATGTTCGCCCCGTCGTCCACCGTGGTACTGGGTATAGACCCTGGCCTCACGCGGTGCGGGTATGCGGCACTGGCCCCAATCGCGGGCGGATCTATTGAAGCCATTTCGATGGGGGTATTGACTTCGCCCAAAGAGGACTCCCTTCCGCGACGGTTGGCATTGTTGCAGTGTGATCTTGAAGCATTGATCGCTGAAGTGAAGCCGACCGCCATTGCGGTTGAGCAAGTATTTTTCCAAAACAATGTGCGCACCGCAATGAGCGTTGGGCAGGCAAGTGGCTTGGTGTTAGCACTTGCTTACAAATTGGGCATCGAGGTGGTGCAGTACACGCCGAGTCAAGTGAAGAGTTCAGTTGCTGGTTCTGGCACTGCAAATAAATTGCAAGTGCAAAAAATGGTGCAACGGCGCCTGGGGCTCAGTGTGTTGCCAACACCTGCTGACGCAGCTGATGCTGCAGCAGTTGCGTTGTGTCATCTGGCGGTTTCTCCATTAGCGAACAGTGTGAAGCGTGCAACAACAGGTGTCAAATCATGATTGGCTCGCTGCGTGGAATAGTTGTGGAGCGCAATGCTGATTCAACGGTGTTATTCGAAGTTGGTGGTGTTGGCTATTTGGTGCACGTCACTCCACGTACGCTTGCCGAACTTGAGCCAACCTCGAATGCATTCATGCACGTGTACCACCACATTCGTGAGGATGCACAAACGCTGTTTGGTTTTCTTGAAAAGGAAGAACGCGTTGCATTCGACACGTTGATCGCAACGCATGGCATTGGGCCAAGCATGGCCATGTCTATCTTGGCCACTCATTCACCTCGGGCACTGATCGATATTGTTGCCACCAACGATCACGGTGCTCTCACGTTGGTACCTGGTGTGGGTAAAAAAACTGCCGAGCGTTTGCTCATTGAATTGCGCGGCAAACTGCAGCTGCCAGTACTTGATGCAATGGTGGATGGAAAATCTGTTGGGACGTCGGTAATGACCGACGTCCGCGAAGCACTTACAGGTCTCGGTTACTCAAGCGAAGAAATTCGCGAAGTGTTGCGTGATCTTTCTGCAACCGACACTGCTGAAAATGTATTACGTCAAGCCTTGAATGCGTTAGGAGTACGACGTGCGTGAAGAATTTGTAGACCCGCAGTATCGCCCAGAGGATCACATTGAACAAGCCGATGAAACGGGATTGCGTCCCAAGTCGCTCGACGAATTTGTTGGGCAGCGAGAACTGAAAGAACATCTCGGCATTGTGCTTGAAGCCGCTCGCCGTCGCGGGCAAGCAGCAGACCATATTTTGTTGGCTGGCCCTCCAGGACTTGGCAAGACAACGATGGCATCCATCGTTGCTTCAGAAATGAATGCCCACATTCACATCACCTCTGGCCCAGCACTTGAGCGCGCTGGAGATCTCGCTGCAATTCTGACGAAGCTAGAGCCCAACGACGTGTTGTTCATTGATGAAATTCATCGTCTATCGAGAACAGTTGAAGAGATTTTGTATCCAGCCATGGAGGACTTTCAGATTGACATCGTTGTTGGTAAGGGTCCAGCTGCCTCGTCCATTCGCCTAACTCTTCCGCGTTTTACTTTGATTGGCGCCACCACGCGTACGGGAATGATTACAGGACCATTGCGAGACCGCTTCGGTCTTGTTGCCAGACTCGATTACTACGACGACGAAGAACTGCAACGCATTGTTCGACGCGCTGCCGGAATATTGGATGTCACCATTGACGATCAAGGTGCAGCAGAAATTGCCCGACGTTCGCGTGGCACTCCGCGCATCGCCAACAGGTTGCTGCGTCGCGTTCGCGATTTCGCGGAAGTCAGAGGCAATGGAAAAGTGAACAAAGCATCTGCGCGCGAAGCGTTGTCGGTGTTTGGCGTTGACGACCTCGGCCTCGACAAAGTTGACAGAGCAGTGCTCGGTGCAATTTGTAATCAGTTCAATGGTGGACCTGTTGGGCTTTCCACGCTTGCCATCAGCGTCAGCGAACAAACCGAAACCATTGAAGACGTCTATGAACCGTTCCTCATTCAGCAGGGGCTCATCGCGCGCACGCCGCGTGGTCGAGTGGCAATGCCTTCTGCATGGACGCATTTAGGTCTTGTCGCACCAGCGCAAGATCCTCACCTGTTTTCCTGACAAACGTACATTTCGAGATGTAGGTTTTTGATCTTGGATATTTCACATATCGACTACGTGTTGCCAGACGAGCTCATTGCTCAAACGCCCATTGAGCCACGGGACTCTGCTCGGCTTCTTGTAGATGCTGCGGATGAAATCGAGCATCGACAGGTGAGCGACATTATTGAATATTTGCGCGCAGGAGACGTTCTCGTTGTGAATCACACTCGTGTGCTGCCTGCTCGGCTCAAACTAAAGCGACGCACTGGAGGAGCGGTGGAAGTGCTGTTGCTGGAAGAACGTGACGCAGACCAGATGCAGTGGGAAGCGCTCGTTCGTCCTGGCGGGAAACTTTCGCTCGGCGAAGAACTGATTGATAGTACGGGCGATGTGATGTTGCGAATTGGAGAACGGACACAGGCGGGGGACACGTTCTTCGTTCAATTTGTGGCGCGCACCCACGAAGAGGCAATGCAGAAGATTATGGATACAGGTGAGATGCCGCTGCCTCCGTACATCACAACTGCGCTTGCAGATCAGAGCCGTTATCAAACGGTGTTCGCACATGACCAGAAATCATCGGCTGCGCCAACAGCGGGCTTGCATTTCACTCCTGAATTGCTTGCACGAATTCGTGAGGCCGGAGTGGAGATTTGCGAAGTTGAACTTGTTGTTGGGCTCGACACGTTTAAGCCTATTTCGGTGGAAAACCCTCTTGACCACGTCATCCATACCGAGTCTTATCGCGTACCAGCAGACACGATTGATGCATGTAAACGTGCACGAGAAAGTGGTGGGCGAGTGATTGCCATAGGCACAACAGCAACACGAGCGCTAGAGAGTGCTGCAACATTTGGCGAGTTGCACGGACGCACGAATTTGTTCATTACTCCCGGATACCAATGGAAAGTTGTGGACATGATGATGACCAACTTCCACATGCCACGAACCACGTTGTTGTTGATGGTGGAATCTTTCATCGGTGTGAAATGGCGAGCAATATATTCAGAAGCAATTGAGCAGCGTTATCGCATGTTGTCGTTTGGCGATGCGATGCTGCTGTACCGTGGAACAAATGTTTCCAGTTGAATTCACCGAGATCGCTCGCGATGGTGGCGCGCGTGCAGGAATTGCGGCAACACACAGGGGAACGTATTCCACTCCATGTTTCATGCCCGTTGGTACGCGTGGTGCAATCAAATATCTGAGCGCGTCAGATTACGAACAGATAGGCGCGCAAATTGTGTTGGGCAATACGTATCACCTGATGTTGCGCCCCGGGGCAGAGACCGTCGCTCACTTTGGTGGCTTAGGTGCTTTTGCAGGTTGGGGTGGCCTTACGCTCACCGACTCTGGTGGCTTCCAGGTGTTTTCACTAGACCCTGATGTTGATGATGACGGTGTCACGTTTAAGTCGACCTATGACGGTTCGAAGCATCGATTTACTCCTGAGTCCGCAGTGCATACTCAACAGCTTCTTGGTGCCGATATTCAGATGGTGCTCGATGTGTGCCCACCACTTCCTTCGCCTCCACATGTTGTGCGCTTAGCGCTGGAACGAACGTCTGCGTGGGCTGAACGAGCAAAGGTCTCGCACACACGTGAAGATCAATCGCTGTTCGGAATCGTTCAGGGCGGTATTGATGAGAACATGCGAACAGAAAGCGCGCAGCGCACTGCGGCATTGAATTTTGACGGTTATGGAATTGGTGGTTTGTCTGTTGGTGAAACTCGCGATGAAATGATTCCTGCCCTCGCAGCCGCAGTTGCGCACCTTCCAGCAAATCGGCCGCGATATTTAATGGGTGTTGGTGACCCTGCATCACTCGTTGAGGCTGTGAATCTTGGGGTGGATCAATTTGATTGCGTTTTGCAAACTCGCTTAGGTCGACATGGGACAGCCCTTACTTCTCAGGGTCGCGTTAATTTGAAGCGCGCAGAGTTTGTGTTGAGCGATGAACCAATTGACGCTCAATGTTCATGCATGGTGTGTCGGCGTCATTCACGCGGTTACATCCGTCACCTGTTTCAAGTCGG
>CAITUB010000003.1 GCA_903895515.1 uncultured Acidimicrobium sp.
GAATGCACAACAATGTCTGCGCCCCACTCGATTGGACGAATCAAATACGGAGTTGGAACGGTGTTGTCAACAATGAGTGGCACACCAACTTCGTGTGCAACTTTGCTAATTCCTTCAATGTCGAGCACGTTGTTGCGTGGGTTTGCTAACACTTCGCCGTAGAACGCTTTCGTGTTCGGGCGTGCTGCCGCTTTCCACTGATCCAAATTGTCTGGATCTTCAACGAAAGTAACTTCAATGCCCATCTTCGGCAATGTGTAGTGGAACAAGTTGTATGTTCCGCCGTACAAACTTGGTGACGCAACAATGTGCGATCCAACTTCAGCAAGCGTGAGAATGGCAAGAAGTTCTGCAGACTGACCACTCGAAACTGCAAGCGCACCAGGCAAACCGACTGCAGTTGCGGTGCCGCCTTCAAGCGATGACAAACGTGCTTCGAGAACACCCTGCGTTGGGTTCATGATGCGCGTGTAGATGTTTCCAATTTCAGCAAGTGCGAACAAGTTCTGTGCATGTTGTGCATCGCGGAACACATAACTGGTGGTGCGATACACAGGAACTGCGCGAGCACCTGTTGTTGGATCTGGCTCTTGGCCGGCGTGAATTTGACGTGTTTCAAAACCCAAGTTGTTTGTCATTGCAGGCACGCTAAAGGGTAATTCCCGACTAAACAACTCGGGAATTAGAACCCTTACAACAATTGGGCTTTATGGGGTTTGGTGGCGATCAGCCGCCTGAAATTTCGCTGACCTTCTGCTTGCCCTTCGAGATCCACGGCATCATCGAACGCAACTGTGCGCCAACTTTTTCAATTGGGTGGTTACGTCCTGCATTCTGCAACTCGCCGAAACGCTTGCGTCCGCTGTCGCTTTCTGCAATCCATTCCTCAGCAAATTTGCCGTTCTGAATTTCTTCAAGAATCTTCTTCATCTCTGCCTTGGTTGATGCATTGATGATGCGAGGTCCGCGTGAAACGTCACCGTATTCTGCAGTATCGGAAATGGAGTAACGCATTCCTGCGATTCCTTCTTCGTACATCAAGTCAACGATGAGCTTTACTTCGTGCAAGCACTCGAAGTATGCCATCTCTGGCTGGTAGCCAGCTTCAACGAGTGTTTCGAATCCGGCTTGTACGAGTGAGGTAAGACCTCCGCACAACACCACTTGCTCACCGAACAAGTCGGTTTCTGTTTCTTCGGTGAATGTGGTTTCGATAACACCTGCGCGTGCACCACCAATTGCATCGGCATACGACAATGCGAGAGCCTTTGCTTTGCCCGTTGCGTCTTGATGAACAGCGATGAGTGCTGGCACTCCTCCGCCTTCGGTGTAGGTACGACGAACCAAGTGGCCCGGGCCCTTTGGCGCCATCATGATGACGTCAACACCCTTTGGCGGGTGAATGCGCTCGTAACGAATGTTGAATCCGTGAGCAAACGCAATTGCTTTGCCGTCGACAAGGTTTGGAGCAATGCTCTCTTCGTAAATCTTCTTCTGCTCGGTGTCTGGAGCAAGGATCATGATGAGGTCTGCATACTTCGATGCATCGGCAATGCTCATCACTTTCAAGCCAGCGGCTTCAGCCTTGGCCTTCGACGATGAACCGTCGCGCAAACCAACAACAACATCAACGCCAGATTCCTTCAGGTTGAGTGCGTGTGCGTGACCTTGTGAGCCGTAACCAATAATTGCAACCTTCTTCGAACGAATGAGTGCTGGATCGGCATCTTTCTCGTAATAAATGTTTGCTGCCATGGTCTTGCCTTTCCCTTGTGTTCTTGAACTTGTGATTAAAACGGATTATTTCTTCGCGGCGCGGTCGAGCTTTGGAAGCGCCACGCGGCCGGTTCGTTGCGATTCGATGATTCCATATTGTCGCAGCAAATCTGAAAAATCGTCCAACTTTTCTGGGCTGCCGTCCATGGACAGAATGATTGCATCCTGGCCAACGGAAAGGATTTTGCCCTCAAAAATATTGGCCAATTCCACTACCTGACCGCGTTGCTCTGGGGTGGCACGAATAGTGGCCACCATCAGTTCGCGCTCCACCGACTTGCGTGGGTCGAGTTCTGAAATGCGTACTACTTCGATGAGCTTGAACAACTGCTTCACAATTTGTTCGAGCGGAGCAGATTCCACGTCGACCACAATGCTGATGCGGCTGAACTCTGGATCGTCTGTTGGCGCTACAGCCAACGAAAAGATGTTGTAACCACGACGCGCAAACAACGACGCCACGCGCGCGAGAACACCAGGCTTGTTTTGTACAAGCACTGACAACATGTGATGTGTTGGTGCAGTTCCGTATGGATTGGCGCTGTTCATCGGAGGAACTCCCTTCGTGAGTTTTGACTTGGATGCAACATGAGGTCGTCATTGCTTTGACCAGCTGCAACCATTGGAAACACTTTTTCGCCGGCATCAACTCGGAAGTCGACAACAACTGGACGGTCGTTAATGGAGTTGGCTTTATCGATTGCTGAAGCAACTTCTGATTCGTCGTCAACGCGAATACCAACGCAACCCATTGCTTCTGCCCACTTCACATAGTTCGGCGTGTCTTGCGACAAGTACACCTCGCTGTAACGCTCTTCATAGAACATTTCTTGCCACTGGCGAACCATGCCGAGGTATGAGTTGTTCAAGATGGCGATCTTCACAGGAATGCGCTCAAGCGATGCAGTAACCAACTCTTGTGCAGTCATTTGGAAACAACCGTCGCCGTCGACTGCCCATACGGTTTTGTCTGGGCGACCAACTTTTGCGCCAATTGCTGCAGGAACTGAAAAACCCATGGTGCCAAGTCCACCTGAGTTCACCCACGTGTACGGCTCGTTGAACTTCCAATATTGACTGGCCCACATTTGATGCTGACCAACACCGGAAACCAAAATGGTTCCCTCTGGTGCTGAGTCGCGCAATTGCTCCAAGCAATACTGCGGCTTCAATACGCCACCTTCTTCGCTTGGCTCATACGTAAGTGGGAATTGTTCTTGCCAACCACTGACACGACTGCGCCATGGTGTGATGTCAACTTGCTTTTGATCGGCAAGCAAGTCGTTGATCGCTTTGATCATTTCTTCGATAACCAAACGACAATCGCCAACAATTGGCACGTCTGGCTTGCGTACTTTGCCTTGTTCTGCTGGGTCGATGTCGACGTGAATGATTTTCGCGTGCGGCGCAAACGCGTTTACGCGACCTGTAACGCGGTCGTCGAATCGTGAACCAAGTGCAATCAGCAAGTCGCTCTTTTGCATTGCAGTAACTGCTGCTGCAGTTCCGTGCATGCCAGGCATACCAAGGCACAACGGGTGATCGTCTGGGAATGCACCGCGTGCCATAAGCGTGGTGACAACAGGAATGCCCGTGAGTTCTGCAAGTTCGCGCAATGCAGTTGCTGCACGCGCCTTCAATACGCCACCACCGACATACAAGATTGGCTGCTGTGCTTTCAAAATAAGTTGCGCAGCTTCTTTGATCATTCGTGGATGACCTTTTGATACCGGCTTGTAACCAGGAAGCGAATCGGCAACTTCATCATCGGTTGGCCAATGCCACTTCATTGAGTTCGTTAATACGTCTTTTGGAATGTCGACAAGCGTTGGACCAGGACGACCAGTTGTTGCAATATGAAATGCCTGACGAATAGCGAGTGGCAAATCGTCTGCGCTCATAACCAAGTCGTTGTGCTTGGTGATGCTGCGCGTAATTCCTACGGTGTCGCACTCTTGAAATGCATCGGTACCAATTGCGTTCGTTCCAACTTGACCGGTGATAGCAACCATTGGAATGGAGTCCATGTACGCATCGCACAACGGCGTAACCATGTTGGTTGCAGCAGGACCACTGGTGACCATGGCAACGCCAGGACGACCAGTTACATGTGCGTAACCCTCTGCCATGTGACCAGCACCTTGTTCGTGACGAACCAAGATGTGACGAATTGGTGATTCGATAAGCGGGTCGTATGCAGGCAAGATGCATCCACCAGGAAGACCGAACATGACGTCCACGTTTTCCATCTCCAAAGCACGAATAAGCGCCTGCGCGCCGGTGATGGTTTCACCAGCCATATGGCCTTTCATGTGATCTTTGGATGTCATTGCTGTCTCCGTTTTTTTGGGGATTAAAAAAGCCTCCCTGGCGGGAGGCTTGGGCACACGCGGCGAGGGCCGGCGTGCCTACATCACTACGACTACGACTTCACACGTGCGTGATGGGCGGGCTTTCGTCGTAAACACGCTTTTCAGTGTGTCAGGGAAATAGCCGTTCGGCAACTGCGGCGCCAGGGTTCACGGGCCCGGTTTGGCGGTGACCACCACCTTGCGCAACAAGGAAGCCGAACCCCTTATGAGTATTGACTTAGAGGCGGTGATCTGAACCGTGGCCGACGGGGCGAACTGCGCGCTTGGGGTGGCCACCAGCCCGCGAACTCGGGTTAATAGATAGGTGCATACCGATTGCGAACGTTTCACCGTAAGCCGGCTGAGGAGATGGAGGGCATTGGACTCTTGATACGCCACGCATGTCACCGCATCGCCGGCGTGTAACTGAGATGCGAGTTTGTTGAGTTGCAGTTTCTGCGCACTGTTCAACGTGAACGAACTGTTGTCGAATGCGTTGACCGTGAGCGGTTGCACAAATGCGCGCGGAATTGTCGTCGTGGTTGGTGCAACTGATGTTGACGTCGTTGTCGTCGAGGGGGCGATGTACACAGGCGGCGCAACGGTTGTTGTCGATGTGGTTGACGTAGTTGTCGGAGCAACCGTCGTCGTTGTCGTAGTTGACGTTGTAGAAGTCGTTGTGGTGGTTGGTGCGACTGTTGTCGTCGTAGTTGTAGTGGTTGGTGCGACAGTTGTCGTCGTTGTAGTCGTGGTGGTGGTTGTCGTAGTCGTAGTAGTCGTTGTTGTTGTGCCGGTATTGATGAGTGCACCCGCACTCAGTGCAACAAGGTTGTCGCCCATTTGCGAAGCGCTCGTTCCTGCACGCGATATGTTGCCCGAACCCCGACGACCACTTCCTCCGTTGCCCCAACATTTCACGGTTGAGTTGTCGAGCATGGCGCAGGTATGCGCGAGCCCAGCGGAAACAGCAAGCACAGTGCGACCTGTTCCAAGATTCACGGTTGCGAGTGCATCACCCATTTCTCCGGGACCATCACCAATGCTGTTTTGATTTCCATAACCCAACCGACCGTCCATTCCGTTTCCGAAACACTTCAAGTACGTATTAGTTAATAAAACACAAGTGTGCTCACTACCAGTTGTTACAGCCACTGCACTTAATCCAGTTCCCAGGTTGATTGGCGACAACGAGTCGTCCATTTCGGCTGGATCATCACCGAGATCGTTTGTGTCTCCTGTGCCCAAACGTCCGTTAGAAGACATCCCCCAACATTTCACCGTCGCATTATCGAGCAATGCGCACGTGTGTATGTCGCCAGCAGAAATGGCAACAACTGAACGACCCGCACCTACATCGATCGTTGGTGTTGCAGCAACGGTTGGCCCAGTTCCATCGCCAATGCTGTCCATGTTTCCTTGACCAAGTTGGCCATACGAATTGTCACCCCAGCACACCACTTGCGAGTTGTCCAACAATGCACATGTGTGGTTTGCGCCAGCCGCAATTGCCATTGCAGATCTGCCTGCAGCGAATGAAATTGCCGGCAAAGCATTACCCATTTCGCCTGCACCGTCGCCTCGGGTAACGGTGTCGTTGTAACCGAGTTGACCAGAGTTACTGCGACCCCAACATTTCACTGCTGCGTTATCGAGCAGCGCACACGAGTGATTTGAACCAACGGCGATCATGGTTGCATTTCGACCACTACCTAAATCCACGGGCGCTAACGCATCACCCATTTCGCCAGCGTTGTCACCTCGATTTACTGAATCGCCGTAACCCGTGCGACCGTACAAACCAGACCCCCAGCACTTCACCGTCAGGTTGTCGAGCAGTGCACACGTATGTGATGTGCCGGTAGCGATCGCTCGGGCCGAACGACCCAGCCCGAGCGAGATCGCCGACGAAC
Organism: uncultured Acidimicrobium sp.; assembly: GCA_903895515.1. Classification (GTDB taxonomy): domain Bacteria; phylum Actinomycetota; class Acidimicrobiia; order Acidimicrobiales; family Ilumatobacteraceae; genus UBA3006. The sequence goes on from CAITUB010000003.1 coordinate 6,038, forward strand.
TGGCCACCGAGACACCACTTCCATCACCAATGTTTGATGTGGATTCGTTGCCAAGTTGGCCCTCGCTGCCCAGCCCGAAACATTTCACCGAGTTGTCAACGAGCACCACGCATGTGTGGGTGTCTCCCGCCGAGAGATACCCAATACGTTCACGACTGATCGATGTAGATCCGCCGCCTACATCTGCATGAACGATGCTCACGCATAACAACATGAGCACAGACGCAATGGTGGTGAGTTTTTGAATATGCCGCCGCATATGTTGCGAATCTACAACGAAAAATAAAAGGACACAAGGGGTATCCCTAAGAAAAGGGACATAAATGTTTTTACCTGTACCAAACATTTCTGCGGACACGTGTACGGGTAATGCGGCATACGAATGCAACCGCAGTGCCCAACTTCGGACTTCAGTCCGAAAGCACCCTGATTGCCCGTAAATGTTGGGGTTGCGGAGAATGGGCCGTTCACGGCGTAGCCTTATGAGGCCCTCTCAGTGGCCCCTACTTTCAGGAGAATTCATGTCCACACCTTCACCAACCGTCGCGCCTGCAGAAGGCCGCCTCGGAGTACTCACCGTCGGTCTCGGCGCTGTTGCAAGCACCCTCATTGCAGGTGTTGAGCTTGCCAAGCGCGGTCTCGGCTCGCCTATTGGCTCACTCGCCCAGATGGACACCATCCGTCTTGGTAAGCGCACCGATAATCGCAACCCAATGATCAAAGACTTCGTGCCACTTGCACGTCTTGAAGACATCGTGTGGGGAGCATGGGATCCGTTTCCGGATGATGCTTATGTAGCAGCAACCCGCGCAGGCGTATTGGAAAGCGGCAAGCACCTGGAAGCAATTTCAGACACCTTGCGAGCTATTCGCCCAATGAAAGCAGCATTTGAGCGCAACTATGTAAAGAACATCGACGCCGACAACATCATGGGAAAGATTTCCAAGCGTGAAATGTTGAATGCGATTCGCGCCGACATCAACAAATTCCGTGATGAGAAGAAGGTCGACCGCGTCGTCATGATTTGGTGCGCAAGTACCGAAATCTTTATTGAGCCAGGACCACAACACCAGAACATTGAGTCGTTTGAAAAGGCAATTGATGCCAACGACCCAATGATCGCGCCAAGCATGTTGTACGCCTACGCAGCAATTTTGGAAGGCGTTCCATTCGCGAACGGCGCACCAAACTTGGCAGTCGACACTCCGGTGTTGCGTCAACTTGCTACCGAGCGCAAGGTTGCAATTTCGGGCAAAGACTTCAAGACGGGTCAAACCCTCATGAAGACCGTGCTTGCACCAATGTTGAAGGCTCGCGTTCTTGGTTTGTCGGGTTGGTACTCCACCAACATTCTTGGCAACCGTGACGGTGAAGTACTCGACGATCCAGACAACTTCAAGACCAAAGAAGAGTCGAAGTTGGGTGTGCTCGAAGACATCTTGCAGCCAAGCCTGTTCCCAGAGCTGTACGGCAATGTGTTCCACTCGGTAAAGATCAACTATTACCCACCACGTGGTGACAACAAAGAAGGTTGGGACAACATCGACATCTTCGGATGGTTGGGTTACCCAATGCAGATCAAGGTCAACTTCTTGTGCCGCGACAGCATCCTCGCTGCCCCACTTGCACTCGACCTTGTGTTGTTCATGGACTTGGCACAGCGCGCTGGCCTTGGTGGAATTCAAGAGTGGTTGTCGTTCTATTACAAGAGCCCACAGGTTGCTCCTGGTCTACATCCAGAACACGACTTGTTCGTTCAGCTTGCAAAGTTGAAGAACACGTTGCGTTGGATGATGAACGAAGAGCAGATCACTCACCTTGGACGCGAGTATTACGACGAGGCTTAGTCAACGCGCCGTAATTACTACGGCGATAGTTGATGTTGTTGCAGTTGTCGTGTTTGTTGCCATTGGGCGACGTAATCACGACGAAGGCACCGCAATTTCTGGTGTGCTCAGTGTTGCTGCGCCGTTCCTCATTGCGCTGATTGCTTCATGGGTTGGGTTGCGCACGTGGAACGAACCATTTACGCGTAGGTCTTGGGCAGCAACATGGGCCATCACGGTGGTCGTTGGTTTGTTGTTGCGACGACTTGTGTTCGATCGCGGTATTGCAACACCATTCATCATTGTTGCCACCATCACGCTTGGCGTGCTGCTTGCACTTGGCCGCCTACTTTCGCGAAAGTTGACCGCGAAAATTAGCTAATGATGTTGGTGATGGCGCCGGTCTCGGCACCTTGCACCAACTTGGCATACTTGCCCAACACGCCACTGGTGTAACGCGGTGGGTTTGGCTTCCAACTCTTACGGCGGTTTGCAAGTTCGTCATCACTAACTAACAAGTTCAAACTCTTGGTGTGCACGTCGATGCGAATGCGATCGCCGTTCTTCACGAACGCAATCGGCCCGCCATCTGTTGCCTCTGGAGCAACGTGACCAATGCAGAACCCCCACGTGCCACCGCTGAAACGACCATCGGTAATGAGTGCGCAGTCGGAACCACGGCCAGCGCCTTTCAATGCGCCAGTGATGGCGAGCATTTCGCGCATGCCCGGGCCACCCTTTGGTCCTTCGTAACGAATGACGATGACCGTGCCTGGTTGAATTTCGCCAGCAAGTACCGCAGCCATTGCGCCGTCTTCGCCGTCGAACACTCGTGCTTCACCTTCGAACAACATTTGATCTTTGGTCAGACCAGCAACTTTTACAACCGAACCTTTCGGTGCAAGCGAGCCGGTGAGAATGTTGATTCCACCTTCAGCGTGAATTGGATCGGAAAGTGGGTGCACCACATCACCATCTGGTGCTGGCGGATTAATTTCCGCCAAGTTTTCGGCCATGGTCTTGCCGGTGCACGTCATGACGTCGCCGTGCAACAAACCAGCATCGAGCAAATGCTTCAACACCACTGGCACGCCGCCAATGCGGTCGATGTCGGTCATGTGATACTTGCCGCCCGGTTTTGTGTCGGCAATGTGCGGAACTTTTGCTGCAATGCGATTGAAGTCGTCTAAGTCGATATCAACTTGTGCTTCATTGGCAATTGCCAAGATGTGCAACACCGCATTTGTGCTTCCACCAAGTGCGTTCACCATGGCGATGGCATTTTCGAATGCCTTCTTCGTCATGATGTCGCGTGCGTAGATGCCCTTCATTGCAAGGTTCATTACGGCTGCGCCTGCGCGCTCTGCATCGCTTTCGCGACGCTTGTCAATTGCCGGTGGTGAGGCCGTGCCAGGAAGGCTCATGCCAAGTGCTTCGGCAATGGAACTCATGGTGTTGGCAGTAAACATTCCGCCGCATGCGCCTTCACCCGGGCACGCTGCACGTTCAATTTCGCCTAGTTCTTCTTGCGACATGGTGCCCGCAGCACACGCGCCAATTGCTTCAAACACTGTGGTGATGTCGATGTTTTTGCCGTTATGTACACCAGGCATTGTTGAGCCGTTGTATACAAACACGCTTGGCAAATTCAGTCGCGCGGCAGCCATAAGCATTCCGGGAATGCTCTTGTCGCAACCTGCAAGACCAACAAAACCATCAAAGCGCTCCGCGTGCACCACAGTTTCAACACTGTCGGTAATGACTTCGCGACTGACCAAACTTGCGCGCATACCTTCGTGGCCCATGCTGATTCCGTCGCTCACCGTGATGGTGCCGAATTCAAGTGCTACTCCACCGTTTTCGCGCACACCCTTTTTCGCGCTGTCAGCAAGACGGCGCAATGATGCGTTGCATGGCGTTACTTCGTTCCACGATGAGGCGATACCAATTTGTGGCTTCTGCCAGTCGGCATCGGTGATGCCAACCGCACGCAACATGGCGCGCGCTGCGGCTTTTTGATTTCCGTCGGTTACGTCGCGACTACGCGGCTTGACGTCTACTGGGGTTTCCGTTGGCTTAGTCATTAGACCTAAGGCTACTTGCGCAACTTATGCGGCTGACTTCACTGGCTTTCGGTAGAAGTACAACGCTGGCACCAGGAATGC
>CAITUB010000004.1 GCA_903895515.1 uncultured Acidimicrobium sp.
CAATATCGACACAAGCGCAACGGGGATTTACCACCATGTTGCCGTCTACGGATATCGCTTGGGTTGCCGATCATCTGTCGGAACGATTCGGAATGGATAAATGGCAATTTTGCTTGAGTGCAACTGATGCCAACCGTTTTAGTTTGCGGATTGCGCGGCAACTCACCGGCAAACCAAAGATTGTTGTCAATGACTGGTGCTATCACGGAACCGTTGATGAAACGCTTGTCATTTTGGACCACGATGGCAAAACAATTAGTCGACCAGGTGCCATAGGACCGCAGGTGCAGCCAGGGCTCACAACAATTGCGGTGCCGTACAACGATCTTGCAGCCATGGAGCAAGTACTTGCTGGCGGAGAGGTTGCATGTGTGCTCATGGAACCGGCACTGACGAATATTGGAATTGTGTTGCCGCAAAGCGGATACCTAGAAGGCGTTCGGCAACTCACACGAAAATACGGCGTGATACTCATTCTCGATGAAACGCACACCATCTGCGCAGGTCCGCAAGGAGCATCGCGGCTGTGGGGAATTGATGCCGACATGTTGGTAATCGGTAAAACCATTGGCGGTGGAATTCCAGTTGCTGCCTATGGAATGTCTGCTGACATTTCACGTCGGGTAGAAAACCTCATGCATGGCCATGACCTTGACGTCTCGGGCATCGGAGGTACATTGAGCGGAAGTGCTCTAGCCGGTGCAGCAATTCGCGCGACACTCACTCACGCACTAAGGCAAGAGGATTTCGATATTGCGATTCCTCTCGCTACACGTTGGAGTGAAGGAGTACAAGCAGCAATTACTCACCACGAACTTCCATGGACGGTTCAGCAACTGGGCTGTAGAGCCGAATATTGGTTTGAAGACCATCCGCAGAATGGGGCACAAGCGGCAGCGACAGTGAATGACGGGTTGGAGTCATACATGCATTTGTATGCACTGAATCGTGGAATCCTGCTCACACCATTTCACAATATGGCGCTTATGACGCCATTTCACACCGAAGAAGATGTGGATTTACACACGTCAGTGTTTACTCAATGTTTGGAAGAGATCATGTCGTGATGGACGTATCGATCGCAGCTTTTGTCGGCGTGGCATTAATCGTCCTGGCTACCGCCTTCACGCAGTCGGTCGTTGGCTTCGGATTCGCGCTGCTGTCTGTGCCAATCATGATGCAGGTTATTGGTTTGCATCGGGCAGTTATTTTGGCATCGCTTATTGGTACTGCAAATAATGTGTACCAATATCGCGATCTTCGGCATGACCAAGATAAAGATCAAGTTAAGCGATTCTTATGGGCTTCATTTCTTGGAGCACCGTTTGGATTAGTCGCATTTATCTATGCAGATCAACATGTTCTGAAAGTTTTCCTGGGAGTTGGTGTTCTTCTCGGTGTGATTTTGCTTATGCGCGGAAGGGATCTCAGCAAAGCGCACATCAGCCTTGACTGGATTATGGGATTAGTCAGTGGATTTCTCTTAACATCAACATCGACAAATGGTCCACCATTAGTTTTTGCACTTCAGGCAAGAAAAAGTGAACCGCATGTGTTTCGTTCAACATTGAATATGATTTTTCTCATCAGTGGTCTTTACGGTCTGCTGCTGTTTTCAATCTTCGGCGAAATTGGTATAGCTGATCTTTGGCTTGCCGTTTCGGTTTTGCCTTCAATGATTGCTGGTGTAACAGTTGGCAAAGTGGTTCGCAACCGTGTTCATCCAGATAGGTTCCGCATTGCGGTTCTGGTATTGCTGGCTATTGCAGGCGTGAATAGCGTGTACTCGGGATTATTTCAGTAATTGATAACGGTTACTGACCAAACCACTGCAGCCAACCTTCTTTTGAGGTTGGTTTAAAGACGTAATTGGATCCACGAACCTGGCCGAGGGCGAGAAATGCTGGATCTGAATAGCGATGGCCCGGGTAAACAATGGTGTCGCTTGGCAAGGAAGCGAGCATGTTCAAACTGTCGTACATGTCATCAGGATTCGATCCGGGCAAATCTGTTCGGCCGCATCCCTCGAGAAACAGCGTGTCACCGGAAACCAAATTGCCATCTACAAGGAAGCATTGGCTACCGGGCGTGTGACCAGGCGTGTGCAGCAATGTGATCGCGATTTCACCGACATGAACAACATCGCCACCTACATGGGGTGTGAGATGCGTTGACGATACGCCGGTTGTTTTTGTCACCCATTCAACTTCGCTTTTTTGAATGTGAATTGGTATTTCGTTCAATTCGAGCAAGGAGGATATGCCTTCGATATTCCAGCCCATCATTTTTCCGCCCACATGGTCGGGGTGATAATGGGTGCCGAGAGCACCAACCAGATTCATGTCATCCGATTGAACAATTTCTGCAATCTCGGTTACGGCGTAAGCAGGGTCGACGATGATGCATTCACGTGTTTGCATATCACCAATCAGATAGACGAAGTTGACCATTTGGTGTGCCATTTGGTCGTGCACCGCAAAATCCGTGCCAGACAACAACTGACGAAAATACAAGCGATCATTCATGAAATCAGACTACCGATCTACGATGGGAGGGTATGGAGCACTCGTGAAAATCAGCCCGCATGACAAAGTTCTAATTGATGGCCGTCTCGTAGAGATTGGGGAGGAAATCTCACGAACCTTTTCCGAAGGGGATCGGTTGGTAGCAACTCCATCGAGCGGTTTGCTCCGCATTCCACAAGCAGAGGCGGAAGTGGTGAAGTCGTGCATTGACGAGGCACTGATTTCTTTCGGGGCACTGAGTGCTGTTGCCGACGAGCAGATATCACAATTTTATGTAGCCTTCGCCGGGAGGCTTCTCGATGTCGACATTTTTAATCAGATCCGAGTCGTTAACGACAAAGATGTTGCTACAGCAGACGCTTTGGGGCGGTCAACAACGCGGCTTCTACTCAGCGATTCGATGAAACAGGACATGATTGAAGCACTGGGTTTATGGGGGTCAATGCCGACATCTGATTCGCCAGTAGACGAGCTCGTGCATGACGGTTGGACGATTGAGTCTCATTCAGCACCATTGGGAGTGATTGGGTTTGTCTTTGAGGGACGACCCAATGTTTTTGCCGATGCAACCGGAGTACTACGTAGCCGCAACGTTTGCGTCTTTCGAATTGGAAGTGATGCTTTCCAAACGGCAGAAGCGATTATGCGACTTTGTGTTATTCCGAGTCTTGAGGAGTCGGGCTTGCCAACAGGGTGTGTGGTTCTGTTGCCTTCAAAAACTCACGCGTGTGCGTGGGCTTTATTTTCCGATCGCCGTTTGTCGTTAGCCGTAGCAAGGGGTAGTGGTTCATCGGTTGCGTTACTCGGCGAGATCGCTCAGCAACATGGCATACCTGCAAGCCTGCATGGAACCGGCGGAGCGTGGATGGTTGTTTCGGAAACCGAAGATCTTGAACGCTTGAGCAGAGTCGTTCAATTTTCACTGGATAGAAAAGTTTGCAATACGCTGAACACCGTTGTCATTACGCGTGATGCGTTGTCCAACTCACTGCAGGCGATCATTGATGGCATTTGCGATGCAGCTCAGCACCGAAAGGCGCACGCGGTGTTGCACGTGGACGAACAAGCTTTCAATGCTTTGAAATCGTGCAACGTGCCATCAATTTGTGCAACACAGATGATCGAACACGAATGTATTGGTACGGAATGGGAGTGGGAAAACGATCCAGAGGTATCAATTGTTGTTGCTGATGATTTAGTTTCTGCTGTGGCCATGTACAACCGGTATTCGCCTTCTTTCGTGTTATCCGTAATGTCAGATGATGCAGACGAATTGGAAGAGGCATGGCGCACGTCCAATTCTCCATTTTTCGGCGATGGAATGACTCGCTGGGTCGACGGGCAATACGCACTTCACAAACCAGAGTTGGGGCTATCCAATTGGCAAAATGGCCGAACATTTTCACGAGGCGGGATTCTGAGCGGAGACTCGATTTTCACCATTCGCTATCGGGTGAGACAAACCGACTCAATGATCAAGCGTTAGAAAATTGCATGTTGTCAATAAGACGAATCCCGTCAATGACAACAGCAGCAATGATGGAATCTCGTTCGCTAACGGCTTCCACCTGATCCATCGTTCCATCTTTCACGATGGACAGATATTGAAGTTCGATTGAAGCATCGCGGTCAAAAATCGAACGTGCAATTGCCGTTACTTCGCTTGCATCACGACAACCGTTTCGCCAGTGGGCGATTGCTGTACTCAGAGCCAGCGGAATAAGACCAGCGCTTGCACGAGCGGTTTCCGTGAGGAACCGATTCCTGCTTGACATGGCAAGACCGTCGGTTTCGCGCATCGTGTCACATGGGCGGATATCAATGCGAGGGTGCAATGAGGTTGCCATGTTTCTGATCACGGCGACTTGTTGGTAATCCTTCAACCCGAAGTAGGCAGCTGTTGGTTGAACGACTG
>CAITUB010000005.1 GCA_903895515.1 uncultured Acidimicrobium sp.
CATCCTGCTGCAGCGAGTGCGTAGATCTGCTGGAGAGTTCCTTCAACATCAGCCGTTTTTGTGATGGTCATGGACTGGATGCTGATCGGCGCTCCGCCACCAACTGCCACCTTGCCTACCTGAATCTGCTTCGTCTGGCGGCGCTCGAAACTCATGACTACCAGTGTGCCACTACCCGAAGGGCTGTGTGATGTCTAGATACAAGCCAGCAAAAGTAATCATGATCAGCAGCGCAACAACTGCCGTAGCAAGCGGAATCATCTTGCCAAAATCGGCCCGATATCGCACGCCCTTGCGGCTGCGCAATCGCTCATAGGTAGTAACTGCAGCATGCCCTCCATCAAATGGCAGTGAGGGAAACATGTTGAATACGCCAACGAACACGTTCACGTAAGCAAGCATCATCAGTACACCTTTCAAGCCATCGCGCCTCCCCGCTTCTCCGCCAACCTGACTTGCACCAACAATCGTGCTTGGCCGAGTTGATGGATCTGCTGCCGAGTCACGAATGCTGTTGAAAGCATTTGCTGGATTAAATATTTTGGGAAGTGCTTGCACCGATCCGACAATTGCTTGCGCGCCATCCCGCACCGCATATACAACTGCACTCGGCAGTGATTGTTTGATGTAGTCCACTGATTCAGTGCCGACACCCAAGTATCCGAGTGTTGCATCTACTGGATTGGCCGCCAAGGTTGCCTCAAGAGTTTGGGGCACACCGCCGCGATTGATCTCAATCGCAATTTGCTCTCCAGGCGCGTTGCTTGTAATCGCGGCAACCAGATCATCTCGCGACTTCAACACTTCACCGTTGATTGATGAAATCATGTCACCTTCACGTAGACCGATTTGTGCTGCAGGAGAACCGCTTACTGGCGCATACACAATGCGCACACTTCCTGTTTCGCCCAGTCGTCCGGCAGCCGCATACACGCCGACAAATAATGCAAGCGCAATGATCATGTGCATCAGCGATCCCGCTGTGATGACGAGCAACCGACGCGGATACGACTTTGAGCGATACGAGCGGTCCTCGTCTTCCGGATCACAGTCATCCAAGTTGCTCATGCCAACAATGCGGACGAAAGCTCCTAGCGGAAAGGCTCGCACGCCATATTCAAGTTCGCCACGTTTTCTGCTCCACAAGCGCGGGCCGAACCCCATATAAAACTGCGTGACTTTCATGCCGGTTTTTCGAGCTGTCCAATAGTGCCCAAACTCATGAAGGAAAATTGAAACAATCAAGCCAACGACAAACACCAGCATCCATGGATTGCGCATTGCTAGCCAAACAACAAGCGCGAGAACCGCAATGAGCGAAACAGTGCCACCTCGATTAGCTGGTTCTTCTGCAAGGTCCTGCGTGTCTCCACCAGCTGCCATTTGCTCGCGGAACTTGCGATACATATTGCTCATGCTGAAAGCACTTGCAAAGCAAACCGACGAGCCAATGCATCAGCATGCAAAATGTCTTCAACAATGGTTGGAACCAGTCCATCATGTTGCTGCATTGTTGCTTCAATCACTTCAGAAATTCTTGACCATGTAATTTGTCCGTTCAAAAAAGCCTCCACTGCAACTTCGTTTGCTGCACTCAACCAAGCCGGCGCAGTGCCGCCTGTGCGTCCTGCTTGGTATGCAAGGTTGAGACATGTGAAAGTCTGCGTGTCAGGTACTTCGAAATCAAGTCGTGCAAGAGTTGACCAATCAATTGAGCCAAACCGCACAGATGCGCGATGCGGATAGCTCAATGCATATGCAATTGGCAGCCGCATATCGGGCATCGACAATTGTGCAATCACTGCACCATCATTGAACTCCACCATTGAATGCACCACCGACTGCGGGTGAACAACAACATTGATGTCGTCGAAACTGGTGCCAAACAGTTCGTGGGCCTCAATTACTTCGAGACCTTTATTCATCAATGTTGATGAGTCGACAGTGATCTTTGGGCCCATCGACCACGTTGGGTGCTTGAGGGCTTCTTCAACAGTCACGTTGGATAATGACTCGCGCGAACGACCGCGAAATGGACCACCGCTTGCGGTGAGCAACAAACGATTCACTTCTCTGCCACTGTCAATCGAACTCCGCAAGCACTGGTGAATCGCACAATGCTCGCTGTCAACAGGAACGATGTCTGCCCCTTTAACCTTGCGCAACGGCTGCACAACCGGGCCAGCAGCAATGAGACTTTCCTTATTGGCAAGTGCAAGGCGTTTTCCAAGCCGAAGCGTAGACATGGTGACCGATAGCCCGGCAAAACCAACAACACCATTCACCACCACATCGGCAAGTTCGGCGAGCACTGACTGGTCGGACACCACTTCAACACCGGGCAACGCTTGCGCAACTTCCATGCGCGCAGCTTCGTCGGCAACAGCGACAACCTTTGGCTTCCATTGCTGTGCTTGGGCAATTACCGCTTGCGCAGATGTTCCGACCCCTAAGCCAACAACTTCAAACTGACCGTCACTTTGAGCAATGTAGTCAAGCGTTTGTGTGCCAATTGAACCGGTTGAACCGGCAATCGCAACTCGAGTTATGCCCAAGGCGTGATAACCATGCCGAGGTAATACACAGCTGGCAGCACAAACAACATGCTGTCAAAGCGATCAAGCGCTCCACCGTGTCCACTCAACAACGTTCCAAAATCCTTGATGTCAAGATTGCGCTTAAACATGGATTCCGTGAGATCTCCAAGAGGTGCCATCACACTGATCACCAGCGATAACAGAATCCATGACCCAAACGAGTTCCATGTTGTGCTCTGCATGCCAACAAGCACGACAATCACGAACGTTCCAATGGTTCCACCGATAACACCTTCAACCGACTTTTTCGGGCTGATCCATTCGCGCAATGGCTGACGGCCAATTGCAGTGCCAACGAAGTAGGCGGCAATGTCGTTAGCAACAACACCGGCAACGACGATAAACAACGTGTCGGTTCCGCGATGTTGAAATGCATCGCCAAGCGTTGACCAACGAAGAATGAGTCCTGCATACGAGCTCATGAGCCCGATCCACATGAGCGCAATCATGGTTGCGGCACTGTTTGGAACTGGCCCCGAATCAACACTGTCGCTACTGACGAACATCAGCGAAGTTGCAACAAAGGCAAACATCAAGACGAGCGGTATGGCCGAGTCGCCCTTCCAATACGCAACCGCTGGAGCTGCAACACAGCCAACAATTCCAATTATTGAAATTGGACGATAACCAGCCTGTGTAATTTGTGTGAAGAATTCGAAAGCAGCCAATCCAATCGCAATAACAACAAGCACCATCACAACAGCCGGGCTAATGAGCATTGCTCCCACGAATGCAGCGAGCATCAAAACACCAACCGCAGTTGCAGTTGGCAAGTCACGACCACCAGATGAAGGGCGTGACATTGAACCCGTTCCTCCTGGTCGACCAGCAACCGGGCGACCACCTTGCACGGGGCGACCCGCGCGAGTGACTTGAGTTGGACGCACTTGAGCGCCAGATGCATCGCGAGGTGCGACAGGACGACGAGTTTCTCCCGTTGGATCAGTTCCAATCACAATGCGACCTTCACGGCGAGGACGCTCAACCGGTGGCGGTGTAGTGGTTTCGAATCGACGTGAACCACCTGTGAGATCAACTGGCGGACGACGAGCACCAGTAGATGGTTCGTTGTATGCCGACCACACATCAGTTTCATCATCAACTTGCGCAGCCGGACGACGAGCAGCCTCGGTGTCTTGCTTCATGAAGCGTGGAATTTCACCAGTTGCTGGCTCTGTCCAATGAGGAAGTTGCTCGGTTTCATTGCCGCCGAAAGAAAGCGCCGGACCACTGTCGTCGTCGCTTCCGAATCGCACTACTCCGAACTCGTCACCAAAATCAATCGTTGGATCGTTCGTGTTGTCGCTTCCGTAATTGTCATCAGCCATGAGTGATCTCCTTACACTTCGAGTAGTTCTTGTTCCTTACGTGCAAATGCCTTTTCAATTTGTTCGACATGATCTTGTGTGAGCTTGTCGAGTTCTTTTTCTGCACGGTCAAGATCGTCTTTGGAGATGTCGCCATCTTTTTCTGACGTTTCGAGAACCTTGCGAGCATCGCGTCGTACGTTGCGCAATGCAATACGGCCATCTTCAGCCATGTTCTTCACAACCTTCACGTATTCCTTGCGACGCTCTTCGGTCAGCATGGGAAACGACAAGCGAATGACCACTCCATCGTTTCCTGGTGAAACTCCAAGATCACTTGACTGAATGCCCTTTTCGATCGCAGCGATTGATCCGCGGTCGTGAGGCTTAATAATCAGCATTCGCGCTTCAGGCACCTGAAAGGTGGCTAACTGCTGCAGCGGAACGGTTGCTCCGTAGTACTCCACGGGAATGCGCTCAACGAGCGAGGCGTTTGCACGACCTGTGCGGACGCCTAAAAACTGGGACTGGACATGATCACAGGCTCTTGCCATTTTGTCCATGGCATCCAGCAACGTCTCTTCAATCACTCGACCAGCGTACCTATTTCTTCACCCAGGAGTATGGACTTCACGTTCCCGCGCTGCAACAGGTTGAATACCACGATTGGCAAGTTGTTGTCACGACAGAACGTAATAGCCGTGCTGTCCATGACTTTTAGACCCTTATTAATGACTTCGAGATACGAAATATGCGAATACTTCGTGGCCGTCTTATCAATTTTTGGATCGGCCGTGTACACACCGTCTACTCCAGAGTGTGTGCCCTTCAAAATTACTTGTGCCGAAATTTCTGCTGCACGCAATGCTGCTGCAGTATCAGTGGTGAAGAATGGGTTTCCTGTTCCGCCCGCCAAAATAACGATGCGCCCCTTTTCCATGTGACGTTCAGCGCGGCGACGAATGTATGGCTCGGCAACTTTTGGCATTTCAACTGCCGACATCACGCGCGACTGTTGACCAACACGCTCAAGTGCGTCTTGAAATGCAAGACCGTTCATGACCGTTGCCAACATTCCCATGTAGTCAGCTTGTGCTTGGTCCATTCCTTGGCCGGCACCTTTAAGCCCGCGCCAGAAGTTTCCGCCACCAACCACAACAGCAATGTCGACGCCGAGTTCTTGTTTGGTTTCGTAGAGTTCGGTCGCAACTTGATGCAATACATCGGTGTCGAGACCGAACCCAGATTTTTCGGCTAATGCCTCACCTGAAAGCTTAAGAACAATTCGATTCCAACGAGCCTTTGGGTGTGCAGCCATGTACGAAATCTACAACTATCCGATCTCAACCTGCGAATAACGCACGATGGTTGACTTGCCAATGACCTGAGCAACGGACTGCTTGTCGTCCTTTGCATATGGCTGTTCGAGCAATACGATGTCCTTGAAGAAACCCTGAACACGGCCGTCCACGATCTTGGCGATTGCGGCTTCTGGCTTGCCTTCGTTGCGAGTAACCGTTTCAAGGGTTGCGCGCTCGGCGGCAATGACATCGGCTGGAACGTCGTCCTTCTTCAAATACTTCGGACGAGCAAATGCAATGTGCACTGCAATGTCGTGAGCAAGCTCTTGCGTTGCACCAGACATTTCCACGATGACGCCGTTTACACCGCGGCCACCCTGGATATGTGAGTACAGGTCAAGAACATTTCCCGCAGCTGCTTCGAAACGAACAACGTCGCCGAGGTCAATTTTTTCCTTCAACAAAATCTTGAGGTCTTCAAGTTGCTGATTGCGCTCGCTCACCGCTGCTTCGCCCTTGGCAATTACCAAGTCAACAAGAGTTTCGGCTTCTGCAATGAATTGATCGCTTCCTGCAACGAAGTCGGTTTCGCACTTGAGTTTCACGATTGCAGCAACATTGCCTGTGACTTTGACAGCCACTACGCCCTGTGCGCTTTCGCGATCGTCACGCTTTGCACTTGCTGCAAGGCCCTTTTCGCGCAACCACTGCTTTGACGCTTCGATGTCTCCACCGTTTTCTTCCAGCGCCTTCTTGCAATCCATCATTCCTGCACCTGTTGTGGCGCGTAGTGATGCAACGTCTTTAGCGGTAAACGACATGATCAGCCTTCGACTTTTGTATCAGTTGCGGATGCAACACGTGCATCACGCTGAGCTTGTGCTTCTGCTGCCGACTTACGTGCGGCATCTTGTTGTGCTTCGAATGCTGCTTGCTCATCTGCACTGCGTGGAGCTGGTGCAGCGGCAGGTGCCGATGAACGACCAGAAGTCTTTTCTGCAATGAAGCGACCTTCAATAACTGCTTCGCAGATAACGCGTGACATCAGTTCGTTTGCACGAATTGCATCGTCGTTACCAGGAATTGGATACGTGATGAGGTCTGGGTTCACGTTGGTGTCCACAACCGCAATAACAGGAATACCAAGCTTGTTGGCTTCGGTTACTGCAATGCTTTCCTTCACGGTGTCAATAATGAACACTGCCGTTGGGCGACGTGCCATGTTGCGAATACCCGAAAGGTTCTTCTGCAACTTCTCGAGTTCGCGCGAGATAAGAAGGGCTTCCTTCTTTGGCATGAGTTCAAACTCGCCGGTGTCGCGCATGCGCTCGTAGTCCTGCATCTTCTGAACACGCTTTGAAATGGTGTCGAAGTTGGTGAGCATTCCGCCCAACCAACGCTCGTTGATGTACGGCATGCCGCACTTGTCAGCGAAGAACTTGATTGGATCTTGTGCTTGCTTCTTGGTTCCGATGAACAAGATGCTTCCGCCGTTTGCGACCATGTCGCGAACAAACTTGTATGACGTATCTACGCGATCGAGCGTCTGCTCAAGATCGATGATGTAAATACCGTTGCGCTCACCAAAAATGAATCGCTTCATTCGTGGGTTCCAACGATGGGTTTGGTGTCCGAAGTGAACGCCTGCTTCAAGCATTTGGCGCATGCTGACGATTGCCATGACTATCTCCTCTCCTGTGGTTAGGAAACCTGAGCCCCGGCGCTTTCACGACCACAGGGTGGAACTCAAGTATGTGTATTTAGTACTGCACCGCGGTTTTACGGCCCGTGTGAGTGTATCGGCACTAAAACGGCTCGGGGCCTTAGCCCACTTGGGTTGTTGGTTACAGGGGCACACGTCGTTGGGTCGAGATAGACCCCCGACCGGCGAACCCCGATGTATAGGGCTCCACTGGATACCCCGATGCGAAAGCCCGAAGCCACGCGGTCTCCTGCCTTTACTTCAACACGTTCAAGACGACCATGCGTCACCAGCACTCCGTCCCTGCCCCGCACCACCACATACTTCGAACCCGCCACCGACCCCGAAAAGGTGACTTCCCCGCTGGTAGCCGAATACACCGGGGCATGCGGCGGGGTGACGTATTCGACGCCGCGATTACCCGCGCACCACGTGCATGTCGGTGCACGAAATGAATCTGCAACAGCAAATTGTGTTGGCAACACAAGCGCGCACAGCGCAGCGACGAACTCAATCAATTTCGGCGGCACGAAGACGTGAGCGCAATTGCAACACTGCCTTCGTATGAATCTGCGACACTCTGCTCTCGGTTACACCGAGCACGTCACCGATTTCGGCAAGTGTGAGATTCTCTTCGTAATACAACACAAGAACAGTTCGTTCTTTTTCTGGAAGCTTCTTCATTTCTTGGCGCATGATTCTGCGCGTTTCGTCTGCTTCAACGACTGCGTCTGGGCTGGTGGCACGATGCATGTCTGAATGTGTGGCTGTGGCGGTGTTGTCGGCAACCACGTGATCAAGCGGACCAACCGAACCAGCTGCAATGTCGGATAACCATTTTTGAAAGTCGGTATCGGAAATTTCTAACTTCGCCGCAATTTCTTCTTCAGACGGCGAGCGACCCAGTTCGTGTTCAAGCGTGGACATCGCTTGCTCCACCGATCGCGACTTTGAACGCACACTTCTAGGAACCCAATCGAGTGCACGAAGGCTGTCAAGAATGGCGCCACGAATTCTCGGTATTGCATAGGTTTCAAACTTTGCGCCCTGCGTTGGGTCGTACCGATCGATGGCATTCATTAATCCGAACACGCCAGCAGAAACTAAATCTCCCGTGTCCACACGCTTCGGCAAACCTGCTGCCAAACGACCAGCAACGAACTTGATGAGTGACGCGTAGTGAACCACTAGCCATTCACGCGCAATGGGGTCTTTGCCGTCGTGCCACTGCTGCCAAGCATCATCAATTGTCAGGCGAACGGGCAGAGCATTCATGCCCTGTAATTATGCCCGCGGATGCGATACCCCGTAGGCAGACTTCAGTCGCTCTTTGCTCACATGCGTATAACGCTGAGTAGTTGCCACATCGCTGTGCCCCAACAACTCTTGGACAGCGCGCAAGTCGGCACCATTATCGAGCAAATGTGTCGCAAACGTGTGGCGAAGTGCGTGAGGGTGCGTAGGCGCTAACGAGCGTGCATCAATGATTCGTCGCACATCGCGGGTGCCAAGTCGACCACCACGGCCATTGACGAACAATGCCAATTCGGTCTTGTCTGTGGACACCTCCGAACGAAGTATCGCCCACGCTGTGAGTGCGACCAGCGATGGCTCGCTCACCGGAACGCGGCGTTGCTTGTTGCCCTTACCTGTCACAATGACTGCCTGTTGTTTCACATTCACGCTGTCCACATCGAGTGAACACAGTTCGCTTACACGCAATCCGCTTCCATACAGCAATTCAATAATTGCCGTGTCGCGTGCATTCTTCCAATCTGGGTCAGCATCGTTCGTTGCGTGCAGAAGCGCATTCAGTTGTTCGTTCGTGAGCACCTTTGGAAGCCGACCAGTATCGGTGGGGGTACGCACACCGGCAGTTGGATCGATTTCTATTTTGTGATCGCGCACCAGCCACGCAAAGTATTTGCGCAGTGCGGCAACCTTTCGGCCAACGCTGCGCTTCGCCATTTTCATGGTGGTGAGAAACCCGATGTACTGCCGCACCACATCTTTGGTCACCTTGCGGGGGTCGTCGATGGACTGTCGCTCTACCCAATTTGCGAATTGCGAGATGTCGCTGACATAAGCAGAAATCGTGTTCGTAGAAGCAGCAGTGAGCGACGTAGCGAAGTCGTCAATTTCCCAAGCGGTTGCTGCCTCCATGAATTCCACCGTACCCCGCTGGTGTTTGCGCACCGAGCACCTCCCACCAACCACCGTTGTTCACTACCCAACCCATTGACTCCATGCGTCCAAGGGCAAACGCAATATCGACGACATCGCGTCTTGTGCGGAGCACCAGCTGATCCAAGGTGAGCGCGTCGCCGGCCATTGCAATAGCAAGCGCTGCGTCGTCTGGCAATAACGAACTTCGTTCGTCGAACAGCGGAGGGTGCACTCGGCGAGTGTCGAGCCCCAGTGCAACAAGCACATCGTCTACAGACACCACCGGTGCACACCCCTGCTGCAATAACAAATTGGTTCCTGCTGAAGATGTGTTGCGGGGCGAACCGGGTACAGCCATAACCGTGATGTCGCGCTTCTGTGCTTCTTCCACCGTGATCATGGAACCGCCAGTTGCGCGCGACTCCACGACGACAACAACTTCAGACAAAGCTGCAAGCACTCGATTGCGCAATGGAAAGCGATATGGCTCGGGAGATGTTCCTGGCGGCGACTCACTGAGCAACAACCCATGTTCAGAAATGAAATTCCACAGCTCAATATTTTCTTTTGGATACACCACGTCTAAACCAGAGGCAACTACCCCAATGGGAATACCCAACCGAGTGCGGTCGCTTGCTCGCGAATACGCAACTGACACGCCTTTGTGTGCCCAAGCATCTATTCCTCTTGCAAGCCCAGACACGGTTGCAATTCCCTGCTCAGCAAGATCGAACGAAATGTGTGACGCCATGTATCTGCCTGCCGCAGTTGCAGAACGCGTGCCCACTATGCCAACACGACGTTGGTTCAGTGCCCCAAGGTTGCCGCGGAAAAACAACACCGGGCTGCGGGTTGGATCTTGCTGCAACATGCACGGAAAATCTGGAGCGCCAACATGCGTGACCGACATTGCTGTGAGTTCTAACCGCTGTGCCATTCGCTCACATTCCTGCAACGTTGGTTGATTGTTACCAAGTGTTGCTGCAACCGCACTAGGCAATTGCTTGTCTAGTAACTGCGACAGTTTGCGACTGGTCAGCGTTGGCTTAGTAGCCAATACCGCAGCAATTACTCGCTCGTCATCGAGTGCCATCATGATTGCGCAACCCGATCTCCGGAAAACTGTGGCTGCACTCCAACACGAAGCGCAAGCGCAACAGCAACGTGAACTTCTTCCACACATTCGGATTGATCTCGCAGGTCGGACACCGTGCGAGCCACGCGACGAATGCGGTGATACCCACGACCCGAGAGTCGGCCACGCTCAACGTGGTGGCGAAGTAACGCAGCGGCCGCAGGACTGAGTGGTGCGAACTTGTCTAATGCATCGGCCGAGAGCGCCGAGTTGACGCAACCATTTCTACTCATTGCAAGATCTCGAGCAGTTGCTACGCGTAGCGCAATGTCGCGACTTGACTCAGATGGCTTCGCTGCAAGTAGTTCATCTACGTGCGGACGAGTAACCGCAACGCGCAAGTCGAATCGGTCGAGTAACGGGCCCGAGAACCTTCGCAGATATTTCTGCTTTGCACGATCGTCGCACACACATAAACCTGGAGTACCTTCACCACACGGGCATGGATTAGTTGCAGCAACTAACAAAAACTTTGCTGGCAACTGCACCGAAGACTTCGCGCGTGCAACGCGAACCACGCCTTCTTCTAACGGCTGACGCAACGCATCCAGAACACTTGGTGCAAACTCACCCAATTCATCTAGGAACAACACGCCATTTGTGGCTAACGAAATTTCTCCAGGGCGAAGCGACGAAGTTCCGCCGCCAACCATGGCAACCAGTGACGTGGAGTGATGGGGCGCTCGCAGCGGAGGCCTGCTTACCAATCCGTTCGCAGGCAACGCCAAATGTGCGGCCGAATGAACAATGGTGGTAGTTACGGCATCGTGTGCAGACAGGTTGGGCAATATTCCAACCAGGCGTTGTGCAAGCATGGACTTGCCAGCGCCAGGTGGACCAACGAGCAACATGTGATGCGCGCCGGCCGCGGCAATTTCGCATGCATGTCGCGCCGCGCTTTGTCCGCGCACATCAGCCATGTCGGCAATGTCGTGTTGCTTGTGTTCAACGTGTACGTCGGCCACTTGTTGCCACTGCTCTTCCCCGCGAATGCAGCGAACCAACTCGGCAAGATTGGACACCGAACGAACGGCGCGCCGTGAAGCAACGCAAGCCTCACGTTCGGCAACTCGGGGAACCACCACCACTCGGTCATCGAGTGAGGCAACGAGTGGAACCACTCCAGGAACACTGCGCAACGAACCATCCAGTCCCAGTTCACCGACAAATGCAAACTCTGCAATGGAATCTGCAGTGAGTGCTTCCTGCACCACCAACAGGCCAATAGCAATTGCCACGTCTAGGCCAGCACCGCCCTTGCGTTCGTTTGCGCCATTGGCCAGGTTGACCGTGATGCGCTTGTTTGGCCAGGGCAAGTCGCACGACAACAACGCAGCCCGCACTCTGTCGCGTGATTCGCGGCACGCTTCATCAGGCTGACCAACAATGGTGAACCCCGGCAGGCCCATTCCTAAATGAATTTCAATATCTACAGGGGCGCCCTGAACTCCGAGCAACGTTGCAGAGCGAATGGATACAAATGACATACAACGAGGTGTGCCAATAACTGCACATTCGGAAGCACATATGGAGTGCCACCAACCATGCTCCTATTCCTGTGAGAATGTTCGGGTGCGACGCCTCACCCCACTGATATTCATTGCATTATTCGCAGTAACTGCGTGCTCTGAGACTCCGCGCACGGGTACGAACTTCTGTCGCCAACTGGCAAAAGAAATGCCAGGAATTGCAGTGATGCCCGCAACGGTTGAAGAAGTGAATGCAGCCGTTGGTCATTTCACCAGGCTGCGGAAAGTTGCACCACTTGAAGTGCAGCAGGACTGGGATGTACTCACCAAATTAATGATTGCGGCATCAAAGGTGAAAGCAGAGGATGCAGAGAGTGTGCAACAAGTTGCAGACTTGGCATACGCCTCCGAAGCCAGCTCGAAGTCGGCTTCAGACTGGGTGAAGGCAACGTGTGGAGTTGATATTTCGCTTGGCGTTCAAGTAACGCCGTAGTTCAATTAGCGAATTTCTCCACGCTTCACAATTACTTTGTCGACAAGACCGTAATCTTTCGCAAGATCTGGTGTGAACCAACGATCACGCTCTGAGTCTTGCTGAATCTGTTCAATCTTTTGTCCGGAGTGGAATGCAATGAGTTCGGCCATGCGCTTCTTCGTGTACTGCAGTTGCTCAGCCTGAATTGCAATGTCTGAAGCTTGACCACGAAGACCAGCAAGTGGTTGGTGCATCATGATGCGCGCGTTTGGCAACGTGTAACGCTTGCCCGCTGTTCCTGCGGTGAGCAAGAACTGACCCATCGAGGCAGCAAGACCCAGGCACACCGTTGCAACGTCGCAACTAATGAACTGCATCGTGTCGTAAATTGCCATGCCTGCGGTTACTGAACCGCCTGGACTGTTGATGTATAGCCACACATCGGCTTTTGGGTCTTCGCCTTCAAGGAACAACAGCTGTGCGCAAATTTGGTTCGCAACATCGTCATTCACGTCGCTGCCCAACATGATGACTCGGCTCTTCAACAACCGAAGGAAGATGTTGCTTTGTGCATCGGGGCCGCCATCTTGTGCAAATGGCGCGTTTGGCAAGTGAAGTGGGCTGTTACTCATGGCGATCAGACTACTACCCCACTATTGCGCAGTAGGGAGTGGCATGAAGTGACGCCGAACACCACTAAACACCACAACAACGCGTTCATCATTGGCGATTTCGCCACGAATTGCGAGGAGTCCTGCGAGTCCTGCCGTTCCCGTGGGGCTCACATCAATGGTTGTCACCTTGTGCGCAAGCGCATACGCGTCGACAATGTGCTGCTCGGTAGCAACAACAGGAGAGCCACCACTTTCCGCCATTGCATTGCACACACCGATCCAGTCGTACGTCTCGTCATCCAAAATTCCATCGGCAAGTGATGACTCCACGTTTTCCCACGGCCACATACATTCAGACCAACGAGGTCCTGCATTGTTCCCGCCACCACTTGCAGTTGCGTGTTGCCATGCCCGAGCAAGCGGCGCGCAACCTTGCGTCTGCACTGCGTGCAACTTTGGTCGCAGACCACCCGCATACAGACCAGCGCTTCCACACGCTGCAAATGCACCGCCACCCACTTGCATAAACACTCTGTCGAGCGGTGGTCCGCTCACGCGTTCCATGCTGTCGGCCATTTCCCAACCAATCGTGCGACCGCCATCGAGGCACCATGCATTTTCGGTTCCTTGAACACCAAACGGAATTGCGCCATTTGCAACTGCTTCGCGGAAGCGATGCACACACGGATCACCCGGTGCATCATTTGCCAAACGCGGACAACGCACAATGGTGGCGCCAACCGAGAGCAATAGATCTGTTAGCTCTGCGGCGGCGTTTTCAGGAACAAACACTTCAATAGGCCAGCTCATTGCTTTGGCAAGCGTGGATGCGGCAAAGGCAGCATTGCCACACGACGCAATAGCAAGTGGCGGACGAGTATTGGGTGTTGACCACAATGCCGTGCCGGTTTGTTCTGCTGCAAGCAGGTGAAGCATCTCGGTGAACAGATGTCGCGATTTGTGCGAACCTGCAACGCCGCGAGTTTCATCTTTCACCCACACACCGCCAGCAGCGGTAAATCCAAGTGCATCTGAAAGCGCATCGTGTCGAGCAAACGGAGTTACTCGGAAACCCGTTCCGGCAACGCGCTGTACCGCAGCGTCGGCTTCACGAATCAGTGCAATACGCGCATGGTCTGACATGCCTAATGCAGCGGCGAAGGCATCCCATGCCAAGTATTTGCGAAATGCGATGTACGGGTTGTCGTCACCCGTACTGCGCAATGGCGCTATCGGCTGCTCTATCTGCAACACATGATGCGTGTCGTGCTCATTGGAATTCGGGCAACGCCACGACAGCGGTGTGCCTATTGAAACTCGCTCTCCACACACAGCACACTTCCACCCAACTTGTGGTTGAGCCAGCGTGGACATTGCTGGTTACTTAGTCGCAGCGACGCGTGCGTTGAACTCGGTAATCAAGGCGTCCCATGTAGGAACGTGGCTGCGCAAGTTACGCCAGAACGACTGCGAACGACGTGCTTCAAACACCGAAAGCGGCGTGCCCTGCTGCTCCACCCAGGTGTAGTAACCCAAGTTAAAGATGCGGTTTTTGTCTCGCTCAGTGCAGTCGATCATTGAGTCGGTCTGAACAGTGCCCAAATGTTCTGCAAAAATTTCTGCAGCTTCAACCTGTGTGAAGTTGTCGTTAAAGCGCTTCTTCATGGTCTTAACACGCTCGCTTGGATACAAATCGGCACCGTCTGTTGCGATAGTGATGAGCACATCGTCTTCGCCGAGGCCAAGCAGCTTTGCAGTCTTGATAGCAGCGATGGTGTTGCAGATTGATGAGAACCCAAAGTGTTGCAAGGTGTCAACCACTGCTTGCGGAACATGCTTGCGCTGCACCAAGTAGTCGCGTCCTGCCGAAGTATTGAACAACACATCGAGTTCGTCGGTTGCGCGGTCGGAAACCGCGGCAATGACATCGGTATTCATTACGTTGTGAATGAGCGGAATGTGCTTGTCGCCAATTCCCTGAATGTTGTGCTCGCCAAATCCGTTTTCCAGCATGGTTGGGCACTCAAGGGCCTCAACAGCAACGATCTTCGTTCCGTACTTATCTTTCAAATGGTCGCCAGCACCAATAGTTCCTGCTGAACCCGTTGCACTGGTGAATGCGGCAAGTCGCAAGTTCGGTCGATTCAGGCCCTTGGCAACGTATTCGTACACCGTTGCAAGCGCGGTGCCCGTAACTTCGTAGTGGCCAAGGTAGTTTCCAAATTCGCAAAACTGATTGAAGATGAAGTTCTTCGGATCTTTCTGCATTTCGTTGCACGCATCGTAAATTTCCTTCACGTTGCTTTCTGTACCCGGCGTACGAATGATGTCGCTCGGGTCGCTTGTCCAACGATCGAGCCAGTCGAATCGCTCTTGCGACATTCCTGCTGGCAACACTGCAACACCGCGAGCGCCCATGATCTTGCTAATTGCAACTCCACCTCGCGCGTAGTTGCCAGTCGATGGCCATACTGCTCGTTGCGTTGTTGGGTTGAACTGACCGGTGATGACACGTGGTGCCAAACACGAATACGCCGCCAACACTTTGTGAGCGGTAATCATCGGGAAGCGATCTCCGAACACCACAACAATCGGGCTATCGACACCAGTCAACGATTTCGGCAACACCACATGATCGGGAACGCTCACACGATTGCCCGCCATGTCGTTAAACCAGTGCACGCGGAACAAGTTGCGTGAGTCTGGCGAGTTCTTGTCAGCACCCGCCGCGATATCTAGAGGGATCAGGGATGGGTTCGCTAACTGAGCAAACGTAGGCAACACCACATTGTTGGCGGCACATTTGCGGATGCTTTCTGCCAGCGCCCCCTCGTCCACGATGGTGTCAGCCAAACCAAGTTGGCTGGCGAGGGCATCTGAGTCTTGAGGGGAAGTCATTGTTGAGGTCACGCTTTACATTGTGTCAAGAAACGATCCTCTTGCCACTACCCTTATCGCGATTAGCCGACGTAGCCCAATGGCAGAGGCACAGCACTTAGGATGCTGTCAGTGAGAGTTCGAGTCTCTCCGTCGGCACTGTGAGTTTTCAACCAGCGCACATCTCTGAGGTGCAGACCCCAGCGCTCGTGATTGATGGCGCTATCGCTCGTCAAAACATTGCCACTATGGCTGCTTCAATACCTGGCACGCGATTGCGTCCGCACATGAAGGCAACCAAATGCACGGCTCTTGCCCGCGAACAAGTTCGTGCCGGGCACACCACATTCACCTGTGCAACACCGCGCGAAGTAGTGGGCATGATCAAAGCTGGCGTCGGCGAAGACCTGCTTCTTGCAAACGAGAGCGTTGACGCCATTCGATTACAGGAAATGGCAGCGCTACAAGACAGTGCGCTCATCACGGTGGCAATTGATTCTGACGAAACGCTGCACGCAGCACATGCAGCCGGAATTCAACATGTGCTCATTGATGTCAACGTTGGACTTCCCCGATGCGGCATTGCTCCAGATCTTGCAGAGTCACTTGCCGACAAGGCACGAGCACTTGGCAAAACCGTTCGCGGAGTAATGGGCTACGAAGGCCACCTCATGATGGTTGCCGAAAACAGCGAACGACTGGCCAAGGTCGAAGCATGCATGGCGCTACTTCGCGCAGCGGCAAACGATGTTGGTGGCGACATTATTTCTGCAGGCGGAACCGGCACATACAACTTGCATAGCAACACAGGCATCACCGAAATTCAGGC
>CAITUB010000006.1 GCA_903895515.1 uncultured Acidimicrobium sp.
AGCTGCAGCAATGGCCAGCGCCAACACTTGCGTGAGGGCAATGAGCCGCCTGCGCTCCACCATGTCGGCAAAGGCACCCGCGTGTAGCGCCAGTGCAAAGCCCGGCACTGCCCAACTGGTCTGCACCAACCCAACAAGCGTGGGCGAATCGGTAAGCGAGGTCATTGCCCAGCCAGCAGCAACGATGTGCATGAACGTTCCTACGTTTGACACTAAGGCCGCGATCCACATGGATCGATAGATCGCGATACGCAAAGGCGACCATGGGCCACTCCCCAAAACGGTCGAATTTTCCCCATTCATCGCGCCTACCTTACGACTTTGCCAGTGTTACAAAATCGATATTTCCCACTATTCATAGGGCGAATTGTTGCAATCTCGTGTAATCCACCATTTGGTGACGAAAGTCATTTACGGTCGAATTCGTGGGCAATGTCGCCCACAGAACTGGGGAAATGAAATGTACACACTTGGATACCTACTCCTTGCAGCACTTCTGCTCGGCGCCGTAACGACCGTTGTCGATTCGGTACTTGGCACCATTCAGCTGTCAGGCATTATCAAGAAGATTCCAATCGTTGGTTCAAACTGGGGCCTCATCGTTGCAATCGCAATGTGCTGGCTTCTCAAGATGACACCAGCAAGTGGTTGGGGCATGGCGTTCGACCAGGATTGGCAGACCTATTGCGCTAACGGCGCAATCGTGATGGGAATGATTCCTGTCAAGGATGCTGTCATCTCCATGGTGAACAAGGGCTTCCGCATGTAATTAGCGGTCTCCGCTACAGGAACTCTGGAACCCGCCGGCGCAAGCCGGCGGGTTCTTCATTTATCCAGTGCAATATCACTCCAATTAGGGTGAAGGCATGGCTATCGACCCGCAACTCAGCGCTGCATACCAGCGCGACGGAGTGGTGGTATTGCGCAACCTCGTTGCTCCTGAGGCCCTAGAAGCCCTGCGCCAAGGCGTTACAGCCAATATGGCAAGCCCTGGGCCGTGGGCAAACGAATACACCCCTGCTGGCGCCGCAGGCCGTTTTTTTGATGACTATGTGAATTGGAATCGCATCCCACAATTTGCCGAGGTTGGCATGCAGGGCTCAGTCCCAGCGGCCGCACTCGAATTGATGGGCACCAAAACCGCCCGGCTGTTTCATGAACACGTATTGGTGAAAGAAGCGGAAACCAAAGAAGTCACGCCATGGCATCACGACGATCCGTATTACGGAATTGACGGCATGGACAATGTGAGCATTTGGATTCCACTCGACCCCATTCCCGATTCGGTTGCGCTGCGCTTCATCGCCGGCAGCCACAAGTGGAATAAACGATTCATTCCGAAACGGTTCAAAGATCAAACCGCCTACGTCGAATCGGCCCACGACTTCGTGCACTTGCCATCAGTTGAAGAGCTGAACGCTCACGAAGTGATTTCTACCCCCGTGCAACTTGGCGATGCTGTGGCGTTTCACTACCGCACGCTGCACGCAGCGCCTGGCACTGCAGGAACCGGAGTCCAGTTACGTCGGGCAGTCAGCTTTCGATATGTGGGAGATGATGCAGTGTTTGCATCGCGTCCATGGAAAACCTCGCCACCACTTGAAGGCAACAGCTTGCAATTTGGCGACGCGCTGGACGACCCGCGCTTCCCTGTTGTTGCCTCGCGTTAATTAGTTGCGTTCGCGCACAGGCGAGTCAACCGGCTTGAACGAAAATTTACGGAACACTTCCGCATAACCACCTTCGTATAACAAACCTGCATCACGTGCGCGCTCTACTGCGTTCACTCGGTTCATCAACTTGTGATATCCATACCACGGAACTCCTGGTTCATCGTGGTGCGCAACGTGCAAGTTGTTATTCAACATGAGCAAACTCATGAATGGGCCAGCCATGATCATTGCGGTTCGGGTTTCAACACCACTCTGATATTTGTGCTCAGGGAACGGCCGAATGGCATTCAAGATGCGACCGCCATACACCGTGCCAAGCGCAAACTGCCACAACGGCATGCTCGACAGTGAAACCAAATACACCACGAATGCAACACCAATAACGTGAAGCACAACTGCTAGTCGGTCACTTTTTTCATTTCTTGCAGCGCGCCTTAGCACCGACAACACATACGTAATAGTGCTAACAATTGTCCACACAAACATGCGGAACAAAATGGTGCGGTTTGCGGTCCAGGCTGCACGGCGAATTTTTCCCGCCTTGTCCCACTGCTCTTGCGACACGTAATAGCTCTCGTTGTCGAGCGCTGGGTTCGTTAAGTCCGAAAGGTGATGCTCGTGGTGATCCTTTTTGAAAGCCAAAAACGGGATCCACAGCGTGAC
>CAITUB010000007.1 GCA_903895515.1 uncultured Acidimicrobium sp.
AGCACGCTCTGCAGTACGTTGTGATGCGGCGTTCGTTTCGGCAATGGTCGCCTGCAGGATGTGTGCGTTACCGATTCTGCGCGCGAGCGTCGGGATAATGCGCAAAGCAGTGCTTGCAGCACCGGATTTTCTTCCCCATGGAGCGACCCAGTAACCAATACTTGCTACACCATCTTTGATGTGATGAATTCCAATAACACCCACAGGTTCCTGCGAGCGAGAATCAACAATTGCCCACGCAGCAAGTTCACCATTTTTATCCTTAATAAATGAGGCTGCGTGTTCGCGCAAATATGGTTTTGGGACTTTTGTCCACCGTTGCACTTCTTCGTCTTGGCAAGCACTGGTGATCCACTCTGCATCTGATGGGTCAAGGCCGCGGAGGCGGTGGGAGAGCAAGTCAAAGTAAATCTGATTGATCATCGTGTCATCGGTGATGGTTTCACCAGCTCGAGTCCAAAAGTCGAAATGACTAGCTTGAAAATCTGCCGCATTTAGATCGCCCTCGGCTTCAGCAAGAGCGAATTCGTCTGGAACATCGGCGAATCGAGAGATTTCGACGCGAGTTACCTGAAGAGTTGCGATGTGATGCGAGTCGTTATCGAGCATGGCCAAACATTCGCCAATGTATTCAATAACTTCGCCTTCTGTTTCATACTCAGCAGCCATGCCAGCGGTTGCACGCTTATTACCATGAACAACAAAATTGACAATCGTTTCGCGACTTTTTCCAGGTGATCCGAATTCAATTGCTCGGAGATTGTCAACAACCGGAAACATTATTCGCCTTTTGATATTTCAGCGATACGGGTTTTTGCTAACGATGCAAGCAATACAGCATCAACTTTCCAGTCCAGTGGCACCTGGAAGGTCTTTTTGTTTACTTCAAATGGCGCAAGCTTCTTTGC
This sequence comes from uncultured Acidimicrobium sp., assembly GCA_903895515.1. GTDB lineage: Bacteria > Actinomycetota > Acidimicrobiia > Acidimicrobiales > Ilumatobacteraceae > UBA3006. The sequence continues at coordinate 909 of CAITUB010000007.1, forward strand.
GTGCAGCGAAAGAACATCTCCGCTAAATGGGTTGAGCGTGAGGTGATTCTTCGACACGGAAACGCCAAGTATGTAGTCCTTGCCTTTGCGCAGCGTGGGTTGATTCCACGCCATTACTAATTCCAAGTCTTTATGTTTTGCCGTCACCGCAGCAAAGATGGCTTTAATGGTTTTTGCTGTCTTGGGGTCTAATCCCTTGAAGTAGGTGGCGGGAGTATCAAACTTTTTTGATGTAGTTGATCCTCGGACATACATAACCAATGCGTTTGCGTGGGCCTGACTAAATCCGAGCTCTTCCTTGAGATAGGCGATCTGTTCGGGGTACTTCGTGGTTTCGAGTTCTTTAAGCCGATTGATCCAATAATTGATCTTTTCACCATGTTTCTTCTCGATTGCGGGAAAAAACTTGCTTCGATCACCATCAGCTGATGCCATTTAAAGAGTGTAGTGAGAGCAATATTTTGGGTGAGGAAGGCTCACTAAAACTAATACAAGCACGATCCGTGTACATTTTTGCCATGGCGTTAGGGAAATTTCTTGCTGCAGTAATTGATTGCAAAGACCCACTGGCGCTGAGCTCGTTTTGGCAGCAGCTCCTTGGCGGTGAGGTGGATCCTCGTACTCAATCGACTGAGTGGGTGGCTCTTGCAGGAGTTCCTGGAGTTGGGTATTTGGGTTTTCAAAAGGTTCCTGAATCTAAAGCTGTCAAGAATCGTGTTCACCTTGATGTCGACGTTGAGTCCATTGAAGACGCCATGAATGACGCAGTTGCGTTGGGGGCTGAAAGGCTCGCAGGTGTTGTTGAGGAGCAGACGAATTATTTTCAAGTGATGCTTGATCCAGAAGGGAATGAGTTTTGCTTCATACTCAGAAAGAACAAATGATGAAATCGGCGTTGGTGGTAATTGATGTTCAGCGCGATGTGGTCGCTAATGCATTTCGACGGAATGAAGTAGTGGCGAATATTTCTGGACTGGTTGATCGTGCGCGAAAAGAAGGCGTGCCGGTCATTTGGGTGCAGCATTCTGATGATGAACTCGTGAAGGGCAGTGAAGGCTGGGCATATGTAGATGAGTTGCACATCGCCGACGACGAGCCTGTTGTCCATAAGCAATTCGGAGACTCGTTTGAAGGCACGAATTTGGACGAGTTACTGCAAGAGCTCGCAATCGAGCAACTAATTGTGTGTGGTGCACAAACAGATGCCTGCATTCGATCAACGCTGCATGGCGCTATTGCCCGTGGCTACAACGCAACGTTGGTTTCAGATGCACACACAACCGATGACTGCACTTGGGCAACGCCACCGCTGAGTGCAGAGCAAGTCATTGCTCACACGAACTTTTACTGGAATTGGCAGCGAACACCGCGAGCGGTAGGCGGAACGAGTCTCACCGCAGAAGTGGTGTTCTTGTAATGGCTAACGAAGTTGAGGACCACACCAAGCAATCTTGTTTTTCGTGTGGGTCGCCGTTTGCCACTGAGTGGAAAACAGCAGATGGAGTTACCTGGCTGTGTCGCGAATGCGCGAACTTGAATGGACTCGGCTGCCCGTAATTAGGCGAGTACTTTGCGAAGTCCGCGTGTAGCGGTATCGCCAATTTTGTTAAATACTTTTCCTAACAGCAAATTCATTGGTGCAATGATCCAGTTCGCGGTCAACGTTGCGTCGTAAATTACTTCGCACCCAGTGTCGGTCTTATTGACTGTTACTCGATCAATTGACGTAAAGAGAGTGTTAACACCGCGCACCAAAATGTTTGAGAACTCGTCGTATTCGGTGGTGGTGTAGCGCAATGTGGAAGTGGACTTTCCAAAACCTTTTACTGTCACGTCAAAAATGGTTCCAAGGCCTGCACCCTTGCCTTCAACTTGCACAACCTTTACAACACCCTTGTCCCACTTGGCAAAGTTGTGAAGGTCTGCCATGTAGGCAAACGCTTCTTGTTGGGTGAGCGAACTTGGAATAGTTGTTACGTATCTGGCCATGAGTTCACCGTACAACAGTGCATATCGCGATGCCCATGCGTAGTGTTCGGCTTGTGTCACATGTGGTTTGCCCCAATCCCGTAAAGCATCCGGTGATGAAGCAGCAATGGCGAGACCTTGCTTATATTCATTGGCGCTATGACCCAAAAGAGGTGCAGGCGCTTCTTCCCGAAGGGATTGAAGTCGACACTTTTGATGGAAGTGCTTGGGTGGGGTTAATTCCATTTTCGATGCGCAATATTTCGTTTCCGTTTATTCCACCTGTTCCATATTTTGGGTCGTTCCCTGAGGTGAATGTGCGAACATATGTGAAGCGAAACGGAGTTCCTGGGGTGTGGTTCTTTTCCCTCGATGTGAACCGGCTGATTCCTGCATTTTTCGCGCGCGCAACATACTTCATTCCGTACTGCTGGGGTAAGGCTTCGCATAAAAAGACTGAAGCAAAACTCTTGACTTCGGTAACTCGACGTTGGCCATCTATGTCTTCGTCACGTATTGAATTGTCAATTGGCGAAAGAATTGAATCACCAAGTGAGTTGGCACATTTTCTTTCAGCCAGATGGGGTTTGTATTCAAAGGGCTTTAATGGCCGGCTTCGATATGCGCCGGTTGATCATGAACAGTGGGAGTTGTATTCAGCAAGCATCGACACACTTAACGACAACTTGGTGACCGCCGCAGGGCTGTCGTTTCCAACAGGTGAAGCGCACGTAATGTTTTCGCCCGGTGTATCAGTGCGAATTGGTAAACCTCGAAGAGCGTGACGGTTACTGCAAGTTTTTTGGTTTAGATCGCTTAGACACGCCAAGGGAAACGATGGTTGCAGGCACAAAGAAAGCCCGACCATGGAATGACACATCGTCCCAGTGCTTTGTGGTGACGGGTGCATGCCACGCGCGAATGCGATACACAAGGAAGAGCAGCACTGTTGCGTGGAACGCAATGATTGACCAGGCGTAGCCGTTCGATCCGAGAATGTCGAGAAATGGTGCTGCAGCGAGTGGGCCGATCATTGCGCCAAGGCCGTACAACGTGACTAGCTGCGAAGCGGCGGCACCCATTTGTTCTGGCGATACCCAGTCGTTTGTGTATGCGCCTGCAACTGCGTAAAGCGGGAAGCTGAAGCCTCCGATAATGAAGAGCAACACAATGGTCCAGTTGCTACTTGCAGGTTGATACAACATGGCAACGCCCATGACAATTGCGCCGAGTGTGATGAGCAAGCCAATAACTCGGCGATCAATATCGTCGGATGCTGAAGAGATTGGCCATGTGAGTGCCATTCCACCCAACTGAACAGCAGCAACGAGCACACCAATTCGGCCAACACTGAGTCCTTCGCGAGTTGCATAGATAACAGCCATTCCGAGCATGCCGCCGTGTGCAAGGCCGACGAGCAAAATGGTGCCAACTCCAGTTGGCACCACGCGAGCGAGTTCGCGAAGGGTGATGTGCTCGTGGTTGTCAATATTTGGAGTTGCAGCTTGTTCCGACATTGCGACTGGAATTACTGCAAGCGAAGCGATCATTGCTGCAAATGCGAACCCGGTGAGGTTTCGTGCATCGAAGTTGAACACCAACAGCTGGCCTGCGCCGTATGCACCCACGGTCACCACGTTGTACACAGCAAGCAGACGACCTCGGAATGTATTTGCAGCAAGACCGTTCAGCCACGACTCGGCAACAACGTATAAACCGGCATAACAAAACCCTGTGCTGCTGCGCATGATGATCCACACAACTGGTGAATCGAATACTCCACTGACGAGCACCGACGCGCTGAGCAGCGATGCAAGTGCGGCGTACACGCGAATGTGTCCTACTTGTGCAAGCGCGCGAAGCGTGTACCACGACCCGAGCAAAAACCCGGCGTAATACGCAGTAGTGATGCCACCGCTCA
>CAITUB010000008.1 GCA_903895515.1 uncultured Acidimicrobium sp.
ACCACCACCACCACCATCGCGCTACACATAGACGTATCTAACGTGGTAGCTAAAGTCCTCGGTGGGCGCGTAGGAGTCGACGAAGATATACTTGTGGCCAGGTTCGTTCTTAGTCTCGGGGTGCAACTGGGCCACGGCCGCGTAGATGTCAAAGTAGGTGGGATCGAGCAGGATGCTCGAGTGGAAAAATTCCAACGTCGGAGACATGGTCATGATCTGCACCAGCACTCGAATCTTGCGTTTACCGACGTAGTACTGAGCCTTTTCGTCCGGGCTCACGAACTTGTCGTCGAGGTTGTCGTCCTCCTCCAGGAACCCGCAGTCGGGCGACTTGCCAAACACGCGCAAATAGCGCGAGGCGAAGGACCTGTTGGGAGAGTCGAAGCGCGAGGCCGACTTGGGCGCCTGCTTGGGGGGCGCGGGCTTGAAGTTGGCCTGCAGATCCAAAAAGCCGCCGCCGCCGCCGCCTTCTTCAAAGATGAAGTAATTTCCGACAAAGAACCCCACGATTGCGGCGACAAGCACGACGAGCCCCGCGGTCGCCAGAGGACTTAGCACCATGCCCTCCTCCTGTGCTGCGTTAAAGTTGTCTGCTGCTCCGCTGCCAAAGACCAGGGCTGCGCCGGGATCGACACGTGCCAAAAGTGATCGAGCTCAGGTGCAGTACGCTTAGTTTTAGATCTGGTATAGCAGATAAAAGCGACGGTCTGTTCTGCGAGGGCGTGCGAATTGACAAATACTTGGGAGACGGCCTGATGGCTGTTGCCGTAGAAGCCGAAGACGGCATCACCTTTGCCATGATGCTCCAGCGCAATGCAGCGCTTGCATGTGCGCCGCTGTCGTTGCGCATTGGTATTGCCACCGGCGACACCATGTTGTTCGAGGGTCAGGACTACATCGGCTCTGCGCCAAACATGGCAGCGCGCTTATGCGATGCCGCTGCAGGACTTGGCACACTCATTCCACTTGACCAAGCGTCTGAATTGCCAGTTGGCGTGTACACCGTGCCTCACGAACCTGTCGCGCTGCCTGGTTTTGCTCAGCCAATTGAAGTTGCAATTCTTGCGGGCGAGCCGCTCATTGATAGTCGTTCAGACATCAATGAAGTGTGGAATCGCTCCCCTTTTGTTGGCTAATTAAGCCTTATCCGCGCGAGCGATACGTGGCGCGCGAACCCGTTGAGTCCTTGTTTAAACGCTTCGAAAGATGCAAGCCCTCGAGCACAAACTCCACTGCACTTGCCACTACTGCTGGAGTTGCATCTGCACCAACAATTTGTGTGACTAACTCGCGCAGCGCAGGTATATCGGTGAACATCGCGCCGTAGGCAACGGACTCAACATCTTCGCCAGCGTGCAACACCACTCCACCATCAAATGCTTCAACAACTTCACGAATCTTTTCTCCAGTGACGCGTTGTTTGAAAACTTGAAGCACTGCAGTCTTCACAATGTTTTCCAAAATTGCAGACTCTCGACCGTCTTCTGTGGTTTCGAATTCCACTTTTCCGGCCGTAGAGGCTGCGAGCGATGCGAGGTCGCTCACGCGCGGTGCAACCTGTGTTTCGCCCATGCGCAAGGCACGACGAACAGCGTTAGCCGCAAGCGTTTCGTAGTTGCTGACCGACAACCGCACGCTGACGCCGCTGCGTTGATTGACATGACTGCTTGAGCGTGCGATGTGGCTGATGGTGGTCACCACTTCTTCCATGAACGATGGCCACGTAACCACAACATCACCAATGCTTGAGGTACGAGCCTCTTGGCGAACGATATTCATTTCGGTTTCCACTTCAAGTGGATAGTGCGTGCGAATTTGGCTTCCGAAACGATCCTTCAGCGGCGTAATCATGCGACCGCGATTGGTGTAGTCCTCGGGGTTGGCCGACGCCACCAACATCACGTCGAGTGGCAAGCGAATTTTGTAACCCCGAATTTGTACGTCACGCTCTTCAAGCACGTTGAGCAAACCAACTTGAATTCGTTCAGCCAAGTCGGGTAATTCATTGATTGCAAAAATGCCGCGATTGGTGCGCGGAACAAGGCCATAGTGAATGGTCAGTTCGTCGCTGAGGTAACGCCCTTCGGCAACTTTGATGGGGTCAACTTCACCAATGAGGTCGGCAATCGATGTGTCTGGCGTTGCGAGTTTTTCACCGTAGCGATCTTCACGATTCACCCATGAGATTGGTGCGTTGTCGCCCATTTTTTCTACAAGCTCGCGCGCGTGTCGCGACACTGGGTTGTAGGGATCATCATTGATTTCACTGCCTTCAATGATTGGCATCCACTCATCCAGCAAGCCAGTGAGCGACCTGATCATGCGCGTTTTTGCTTGACCACGTTCTCCAAGAAAAATCACATCGTGTCCTGCCAACAATGCATTTTCAAGTTGTGGCATCACCGTGTCTTCGTAACCCAACACTCCCTCGAACAATTGCTGTCCTGCTGAAATTCGAGCGACAGCATTGCGACGCAATTCTTCTTTTACGGGAATGGATTGCCAGCCCGAGGTGCGAAGTGCTCCAAGAGTTGTAGGCAGCGAGTGTGCGGAGGTGTGGGCGTTGGCCATGCGCAGACGATACTTGCCGCCTGCGTATGTGACATAGGCGAGCGTTTATTGTGAGTTCATGACTACTTCCTCACCACAAGTCGCCGTTGTTACTGGAGCCAATTCGGGTATCGGACGTGCCACCGCACTGCACCTCGCCCAACAGGGTTACCGCGTCTTTGGCACGGTTCGTTCGATCGACAAAGCCGGCAAGTTGCAGGCTCGCGCCAACGAATTAGGCGTGGCGGTAGAACTCATTGAATTGGATGTTGCAGACGATGCATCAGTGCAACGTGGATTCGCCGACATTTTTCGCGCCACGAATCGTGTTGACGTGTTGGTAAACAATGCCGGCATTGGAGGCAACGGTGTAGTTGAGGAAAGCACGTCGCAGATGTACCACGATGCGTTCAACGTGAACGTAGTTGGCGCCATTCGATGCACTCAACAAGTGCTGCCAAACATGCGTGAACGAAAAAGTGGAACCATCGTGAATATCACTTCGGTTGTTGGCAAATTTGCAGCAATCGCACAGGCTCCATACGTCGCATCAAAGTGGGCATTCGAAGGTGTCAGTGAAGAACTCGCTCAAGAATTGGCGCCGTTCGGTATTCGCGTGGTGATTATTGAACCTGGTGTCACCAAGTCATCGATCTTTGCGAAGAACATCGACGCTCCAAATCAAAGCGGTGCATACGATGCTCACTATCGACGCATGTTTGCGTTTTACGCCGCAGGAATTACGAATGCCACTCCTGCGGAAGAAGTTGGCTCGCTCATTCATCACGCGATCACTACTAACACCCCACAACTTCGTTATGCATGTTCGTGGGCAGGCCCAGAAATCGTGACGGGTCGTGCTGCGCAGTCGGACAAAGACTGGGTCGCCATGGCTACTTCCGAGAACGATTCGGACTACTTCGATGCCTTTAAAACCGCGTACGGAGTGGGTTTGAGCAATAGTTGACAAAATTGGTCGGGATTCAGATATCGTGACGGCTCCACGTTCTACAAGGAGATCAACATGTCCGTACGTCTTGGCGATGTCGCCCCTGACTTCACTGCACAAACCACCCAAGGTGAAATCAAGTTTCACGAATGGTTGGGCGATTCATGGGGCGTGCTGTTTAGCCACCCGAAAGATTTCACACCGGTCTGCACCACTGAACTTGGTTATGTAGCCAAGATCAAACCAGAGTTCGACAAGCGCAATGTGAAAGTCATCGGACTTTCAGTTGACAGCGTTGAGTCACACGAAAAATGGGAAAGCGACATTGGCGAAACTCAGGGAACTCCTGTGAACTTCCCCATGATCGGTGACCCAGATCGCAATGTTTCCAACCTGTACGACATGATTCACCCAAATGCAAACGACACCCTCACGGTTCGCAGCGTGTTCGTTATTGGACCAGACAAAAAGGTGAAGCTCACCATCACCTACCCAGCATCAACTGGCCGCAACTTTGATGAAGTGCTTCGTGTCATTGACTCGTTGCAACTCACCGCAAAATTCAAAGTGGCAACACCTGCAAACTGGAAAGATGGCAATGACGTCATCATCGGTGCTGCCGTAACCGACGAAGAGGCAAAGACCCTCTTCCCTGGTGGCTGGAAGACCGTGAAGCCATACCTTCGTGTTTTGCCGCAACCAAAGTAAATAGTAAGTAAAGAAGGCAATTCGGGCATTTCGCCCACAATCATTGAGCCGTAGGCTGAGGGGTATGAACAACCCCTCAGCCGCGACCGCTACTAACGTCTCCAAAATTTACGGACACGGAGACAGCGAAGTACGAGCACTTGACAATGTGTCAGTGCAGTTCGAAACCGGAAAATTCACTGCCATCATGGGGCCAAGTGGCTCCGGCAAATCCACCCTCATGCATTGCATGGCGGGTCTCGATGAAATGACACAGGGTTCAGTCACCATCGCCGACATTGACATCGCAAGTTTGAAAGATAAAGACCTCACCAAACTTCGCAGAGACAAAATCGGTTTCGTGTTTCAGTCGTTCAACTTGGTTCCCACGCTTACAGCAGATGAAAACATTCGTCTGCCATTGCTACTTGGCAACAACAAGGGCAACGAAGAATGGATCCAGAAAGTAATTAATACGGTCCATTTACAAGACCGTTTGACTCACCGTCCAAGCGAGCTTTCCGGCGGACAACAACAGCGTGTTGCGGTTGCCCGTGCACTTGCCAGCGAACCAGCAATTATTTTCGCTGACGAGCCAACAGGAAACCTCGACTCAACAACCGGAAACGAAATTCTTTCCTTCATGCGCAAAGCAGTTGATGAGTTGGGACAAACGATCGTGATGGTGACGCATGATCCTGTTTCTGCAAGTTACGCAGACCGCATTGTGTTTTTGAAGGACGGAAAAATTGCTGGTGAATTGCTCAATCCAACTCCAGAACTCGTGCTTGATTACATGAAGAATCTAGGTCACTAAACCATGTTTCGTATCGCTCTCAAAGGCATATTGGGTCGCAAGGCTCGCTTAGTTCTCACATCGCTTGCGGTCATTTTGGGCACTTCATTTCTGTCGGGAACCGCAGTGTTCTCTGCGACACTGAATCGCACGTTTGACAACTTGTTTAGCGATGTGTTCCGCAACGTCGATTCCTATGTTCGATCGACACAAGTTATTGAAGCCGACTTCGGTGCGGAAGAGCGTCAGCGAATTCCTGTCGAATTAGTTGACATGGTGAAACAAGTCCCAGGTGTCGCCGATGTGCAAGCCGATATCCAGGCATTTGCTCGAATCATTGGCAAAGACGGCCAACCACTCGGCTCTGAAGGTGCAGGACCACCAACATTTGGCGGCGTTGGTCAAGAATTCAAAGGTGCACTCTGGACTATTAGCGAAGGCCGTTTTGCTGCAGGACCAACCGAGGTTGTCCTCGACGAATCATCGGCTAAAGCCGGAAAGTTTGCGCTGAACGACAAAGTGAAAGTTGTTGCACAAACCGGTAGCCGTGAATTCACACTTGTTGGTATTGCCAGTTACGGCGATGTGCGCTCACCAGGTGGAGCAACGTTTGCTCTCTTCGACCTTGCAACAGCGCAAGAATTTCTCGCCAAGCCTGGCTTCGTTGACGACATTTTAGTTTCTGGCGATGGAACCCTGTCCGACGAGGAATTAGCAAAGGCAATTTCTGCCGCAATCCCAAGTTCCTACAAAACCGAGACTCTGACGGGTGCGCAAATCACAAAGGAAACCCAGGACCAAATTGGAACTGCACTCAGTTTCTTCAGCATTTTGCTTTCCACATTTAGCTACATCGCGCTCGGCGTTGGCAGCTTCGTCATTTACAACGTGTTTTCCATTAGCGCCGCACAGCGCCAACGCGAAAATGCACTCCTGCGAGCAATCGGTGCGTCAAAGAAACAAGTAACGCGCGCATTGATGATTGAGTCAGTAGTCGTTGGTCTATTTGGTTCAACCATTGGGTTGTTCGCAGGCATTGGCCTTTCAAAGGCACTGAGTGCGTTACTGAAAGCCGCGAGCATCGACCTTCCAAGCGGCGGTCTCGTGGTGCCAAGCTCAGCAATCATCAACACCATCGTGGTGGGTCTCATCGTGACTGTTGCATCGGCTTGGCTTCCAGCGCGTCGTGCAGGCAGAGTCCCTCCACTTGCAGCAATGCGTGAAACTGCTATTGAAGTTGTTGCTCTAAGTCGTCGTCGCACACTGTTTGGTTTGCTTCTCATTGCTCTCGGCGCTGCAACCATTATTGCGGTAACAAGCGGTGCAAGTAACAAATGGTTGGGTCTTGGAATTCTCTTTGTCTTTTCTGGCACCATCACACTCGGACCAGTTATTGCTCGACCAGTTGCATTGCTGCTGGGCAAGCCGGCAGAAAAGCTCCGCGGCGTAACAGGAACCATGGCTCGTCAGAACAGTGCACGTAACCCGAAGCGCACGTCGCGCACGGCTGCCCCAGTGCTCATTGGAGTTGCGCTTGTTACTGCGGTCGCGGCCCTTGCAGCAAGCATCAGTACGCAAATTGACGGTGTTTTCACACAACAATTCAAAGGCGACTACGCAATTAGCACCAATGCTCGTGGTTTCGGTGGCCTCAGCCCATCACTTGCCGACGACATCAACACGCTTCCAGAAGTTGAACGCGCAACGGGAATCGGACTGCTTACCGTAAAGATTGACGGCAAGGGTCAGTACCTCACCACCATTAACCCGGCAACAGTTGATGGCGTATTTGACATTGGACTTACCTCTGGAACGTATGCAGATCTCACTGCAGAAACCATTTTTGTTTCGCAAAAATATGCAGAGAACAACAAAGCCAAACTTGGTGACACTCTGCAAGTAACCCTTGCCGATGCGCAAGTGAAAACTCTGACTATCGCAGGAATCTACGAGTTTGATGACATTGCCGGAAAGTACACGGTGAGTCGCGACCTCATCAAAGATTCCACGGTGATCAACTTTGACCTAGGGGTCTATATCAAGTTGAAATCCGGGGTGTCAGACCAATCGGCGCGAACAGTTTTGCAAGCAGCAGTTGATAAATATGGGCAAGGTACTTTGCTGTCGAAACGCGAGTACATCGATAAACAGTCTGGAAGCATCAACCAACTACTTGGTCTGATCTATGGCTTGCTCTTCCTGTCGGTCATCATCGCTGTCGTCGGAATTATCATCACTTTGCTGCTCTCCGTGTTCGAGCGTCAGCGTGAAATTGGTCTATTGCGTGCTGTAGGAATGACCAAGAGCCAAGTGCGCACAACGGTTCGTTGGGAGAGTGTCATCACCTCCCTTCTTGGTGCAGTGGTGGGAATTGTGTTGGGAGTCGGTTTGGGCTGGGTCATTGTGTATGCACTTCGCGACCAGGGACTTTCTTCATTTTCTGTGCCAGTGGGACCAACCGTGTCGATTCTCGTCATGGCCTTTGTCATTGGCGTACTTGCCGCCGTGTACCCAGCCTGGCGTGCCACTCGCGTGAACCTGCTCGCGGCAATCACCACTGCGTAATGACCCCAGCAGACCTCACTCCAGAAATGTTGGAGTTCCTTCGGGAACGACATTTAGCAACGCTCACTACCCTTCGCCCAGATGGTTCACCTCACGTGGTGCCAGTTGGTTTCACATACGACGAAGACAAACACGTAGTACGCGTGATCACGTTTGCACCATCGCATAAAGCAAAACATGCGCAACGCGGTGGACGAGCAGTGGTGTCGCAAGTAGATGGTGGTCGTTGGCTCACACTAGAAGGAACAGTGCGTCTGGCAACACGAGAGAACGACAATGCGGAAGTGAACGAAGCGTGTGCTCGTTATGCGCAGCGTTACCGTCAACCAAAGGAACGCGACAACCGCGTAGCAATCATTATTTCTGTCGACCGCATAATGGGTCGGGTAACTGCAGCTAACGAGTAGTTAGTTGAACGAATCTTGTCCGTCACCGCGCATGGTGACGAATTCATTCATCAAGATTTGTGAAGCAGGATGGCTGTCACCAAATGCTGGTGTGCGATCAATTGATAGCGGCGTGAAGTTTGGACTGACCAGCGGTTGATGTCCTGTTTGGCAACCTGGGCACCAGTACAACACGCGGTTTGCTTCACCGTGATGAGCAACGCGGATGAGATCGCCACATCGCTGACACGATTTACCTTGGCGTCCATAAACGGCCATTTCATTGGGTGAAGTGGCGTTTTTTGCCTCGTAATGCATATGTGCAAGCAGCGACTCTTGGGCAAGTGTCAGCAATTCGCGGCACTCCGCGCGCTTCATTTCACCAATGCGCGCCCATGGGTGCACTTCACATGCCCACATAATTTCGCAGCGAAACACGTTGCCAACTCCGGACACCACACGTTGATCGAGCAACACTTCAGAAACAGTTGCATCTTTATCTTCGTATTGCATCATGCGATCAACGCACTCTTCAATATCAACATCGTGATGACACAAGTCGGGGCCAAGCTTGCCAAGAATTGGATGTCGACGCGGATCAAAGTCGCGGAAGGTTTCCAAACTGACTGCACCGAAGCACACTGCAATCCAATCTGAAACTGCAATCACTACTTGCGCGCGTTCACGCGGCTTTGACCATTGTTCTCCGCGGCGATATAAGTGCCACGAACCAGAAATACGAAATGTTGAATGCAACACCACTCCGTCATCCCACACCATTTCAATGTTCTTTCCAAACGTGCGAACTTCTTCAATGGTGTGCCCAAGTACTGGGCGAATTCCATCGCAGTCAAGCGCGTCAAAAGCCAATGTTTGTTTGCCGATTAGAGCGGTGCGAAGAGCAACTGCGGTGCGATAAACCGAGTTGACTTCAAGCATGAGGAAAGATTATTCACCCCACCCTGTAGTTTGAGGGATCACCCCATGAACGACACGCAAGACGACTCTCAAGACCCACTCGTTCGACGAGCAGCGCAACGGTACGGAACTGTTGGCGCGATGTTGGCGGGTGGAATGGTGGTGTTCGACAAACTACTTGGACGCAAACCAAAACAAGAAGCTGCTGTTGTTTTTGAAGCGTCAAGTGATCCAATTGATATTGATAACGATGGCATCACAGTTGAGTTAAGTGAGCACCTCACCGTGCATTCGCCCGCACCAAGCAAGCGAATCGGCGTTGCAAGGGTGGTCAAGAAACGCCGTAAAACCGAATAAATATAAGGGTTTTACGGTTATGGAAGCTGGCCGACTGAAGCCAGTGCCAAGCGCACCAAGCGGTCGTGACCGCTGGTCATTTCCTTCACCATTTGTTCCGAAGTTGCCTGAGTAGGTGTGAACCATCCAAGGTCTAAAGCTTGTTGCGTTGGTTGGCAATCGCCCGACACGGGAACAACGTAGGCCAAGCTCACCGCATGATGACGCGGGTCGTGAAAGCCACTGATGCTTGGGTCCGGAAAATATTCAACAACAGTGAATGGGGCTGGCTCTAGCGGTACTCGCGGCAGCGCAAGTGGCCCTAAGTCTTTTTCCAAGTGGCGCAGTATCGCTTCGCGAATGCGTTCGCCCAGTAAAACCCGCCCCGATACAACGGTGCGACTAATCGACCCGTCCGGCGCTTGGCGCAACAACATGCCCACATGGGTTACCTCACCCATGTCATTGACCCGCACAGGCACGGCATCGACATACACAAGAGGCACTTGCCCACGCACATCGTTCAGAGTTTGCGGATCAAGCCAGTTGGTTTTGACATCAATACTGTCGGTCACAGCGCCTCCTCATTGCGTTGATCCATTGTCCCAGAAACTTCTGCGTAAGCGTGGAATACCTCACACACAGTGAATTCATATGCGAAGGTATCTAGATGAATCGCGCATCACTGAAAGACAAACTTTGGATTCCGCTCGGCGTATTTGTGCTGCTTGCAGGAATCACCCATTTTGCAAACCCCGACTTCTTCGATGCCATTGTTCCCCCCTGGCTGCCACCAAGCGAGCGCTTCTGGACATACATCAGTGGACTTGCCGAAATTGCAATCGGTACAGCCGTTTTGACGCCTAAATATCGTCGCCTCGGCGGCTGGGCAGCGTTCGTGCTGTTTGTCGCCGTGTACCCAGCCAATCTCTACATGGTGTGGGACTGGCGCGACCGCTCTACTGCAGAGCAAGTGGTGTCATGGGTGCGATTGCCATTTCAATTGCTGTTTTTGTGGGTGGCAATGCAGGTGGCAAAAAGCAGTGCAGTTACTTCGTTAACTCAACACCAGAAATCTGCTTAATTCGGTCGCGCAAAAACTCGAAAGCCGTTTTGTTTTCGGCTATCAACACGTCATCTGCCGGGTGCAAAAACAGCGGAGTTGAAATTCGCGCACGCTTGGCGGCTTCGCCAACAGGGTTGTTCACTCGGTGAGTGGTGCTTGGGTAATACCCATTCGTTACATAGTCCAACATGTCACCCGCATTGATAGCCACGCTGCCTGGGTCACAGGGCACGTCGTGCCAATTCCCGTTCAGGTCACGTACTTGTAGACCCGGCTCATTTGAAGCCGGCAACACCGTGATCATGTTGATGTCTTCGTGAGCCGCAGCACGCACCGCATCTGCAGGCTCGTCGCCACGCAATGGTGGGTAATGCAAAATTCGCAGCAATGTGCGGCGTGTGCCTTCAATCATTTGCGAAAGAGGCATGGAGAAGTTCTTTGAAATTTCTTCTGGCGTGTTCGCCTCGACCCACGTGAGCAACTCTGCTGCAAGCGACCAACCTGCTTGATACACCGCTGCCGCACTTGCTGACTCAAGCTCTGGCTGACGACCCCACGGATACCAGTGGTAATACTCCTTAATATCTTTCACCTCGGCGCCAACAGCGGTTTCGGCTTCTTCAAGAGGTCGGTAACCATCTTGTTCTGTTTCGCTTGGCAAATAATTCCATTTGCGCTCTGAACGAAAGAAGTCGTGCCACTCGCTTTGTAGACGCACAACAATGTCGTACGGAATGGGGTGATTGATCAGTACCGCAAAGCCAGTTTCACGAAGCGACTTAGTGAATAGCTTCGGTGCATCTGGCGATGTGTAGTCGACTACTGCGACGTCCATGCCTTCCACACTACGGCGATCTAGATGCTGTCGCCACTCATGTCATACCCATGTTCACTAATGTGGCACAGTGCATACGAAGCGATTAATCCTCACGCTTCAAATTGCTATGGGCGTGTTGGCATCCGGGTATGGCGTCATGTTCACCATGCTCGATGACTGGCGAACCGCATACGGAATTCAAGAAACCGGCCTCAGCATGATCATTGCTGTTGGCTTTTTCACTTCATTTGTTGCCCAACTCACAATCGCTCCGTTTGCCGACAGAGGCCATGCTCGCAAGCTGATGACCGTTGGCATGGCCGCAAACGCAATCGGCGCATTGCTGATGGCTTTCGGGGCTTCACTTCCTGCGTTTCTACTTGGACGATTCATCATGGGTGTTGGTGCAGGTATCGCGATTCCCGCAATTAAACGAATCGTCATTGTGAGTGATCCTGAAAACATGGGTGGCAATCTTGGGCGAGGCGTTTCAATTGAAGTAGGTGGTTTTGCAATAGGTCCAGTCATTGCTGCACTTACCGTTGACTCCATCAGCCTTGCTGCACCATTCATTCTTATTGCCCTGCTCATTGCCATCACTGGCGTCATCATTGCGCGACTCAGCATTACCGAGACCGCAATCGAAGATCGAACAGATGAACGATTCGCAATTGACTTGCTGAAGAATCGTGCTGTGCTCGGGTCCATCCTCGTTGGGCTAGCGCTGTTCGTCATGATTGGCGTATACGACTCGTTGTGGGTCATCATCATGGATGACTTGAAGGCACCGCACTGGGTAGGCAACGCAGGTGTTGCACTGTTCGGATTGCCATGGATTTTCTTTGGGGCACTTGGTGGAAGAATCGCTCAGAAGCACGGACCGCTTCGAGTCAGTGCGTTTGGTTTGGCACTTGGTTCGTTGTACATGACCTCGTATGGATTCATGACCATGCCGTACTTCATGCTTGGGGTTGGGCTCACCCAGTCCATGGTCGATTCACTCACGGTTACCGGAATTGGCGTTGCCGTTGCACAAGCAACCCCACCCGAACGCCAAGCGGGTGCATCGGGTTTGCTCGGCGGAATGCAAACACTTACCGGCGGAATTGCAGCCATGTTCGCGGGCACGATGTACGAACATTTCGGCCAAAAATTTGCGTTCACTGCAACTGGTGTTGCAATGGCAATTCTCGTTGCACTTGGATGTTTCCTTGTTGGCAAAAAATGGCTGCAAAAGCCAGAACTTGCTACTGCTTAATCAGGCTGGGCCTGAGAACATTCCACCCATTCGCTCGTACGTCGTTACTGGCGACTTATCGTCTTCGTAACGGTTGATTTCGGCGCGACCCACAACGTGCCAGTGCACTTCGTCTGGTCCGTCAGCCAAGCGCAATGTGCGCTGACCTGCGTATAGACGAGCTAGTGGAGTCCATTGCGAAATGCCTGTGGCTCCAAATACCTGAATGGCTTCGTCGATGATCTTGCACACACGCTCAGGAACCATGGCCTTCACTGCGCTCACCCACACACGAGCTTCTGCGTTGCCCAATGTGTCCATGGCCTTTGCCGCGCGCAACACCATCAGGCGCATGGCTTCAATTTCAATACGTGCCTTGGCAATGGTTTCGGTGTTCTTGCCCAAACGTGCAATCGGCTTACCGAATGCTTCGCGTGAAAGACCACGGCGAATCATCAATTCGAGTGCTCGCTCGCCTGCACCAATTGAACGCATGCAGTGGTGAATGCGTCCTGGTCCTAAACGAACCTGTGAAATTTCGAATCCACGACCTTCACCCAACAGGATGTTTGATGCCGGCACGCGAACGTCGGTGAAACGCAAGTGCATGTGACCATGTGGGGCGTCGTCTTCGCCGAACACTTCCATTGGGCCAAGAATTTGCACGCCAGGCGTATCCATTGGTACCAAAATTTGCGAGTGGCGCTTGTGTGGCGGCGCATCAGGGCTAGTGAGCAACATGCAGATCATGATCTTGCAACGCGGGTCGCCAGCACCAGAGATGTAGTACTTCTCGCCGTTGATCAGCCACTCTTCACCGTCAAGTTCTGCGCGGCATTCCAAATTCTTTGCATCAGAAGATGCCACATCTGGTTCGGTCATTGCATACGCCGAGCGAATTTCACCAGCAAGCAGCGGCTTCAACCACTTCTCTTTTTGCTCTGGCGTACCAACGCGCTCCAACACTTCCATGTTGCCCGTGTCAGGTGCACTGCAGTTCATCGATTCAGAAGCAATTGGGTTCTTGCCAAGTTCAACAGCAATGTATGCGTAGTCCAAGTTTGATAGGCCTTCTCCGGTTTCAGAGTTTGGCAAGAAGAAGTTCCACAAACCCTTCGCTCGCGCCTTGCGCTTCAGTTCGTCGAGCAACTCAAGTTGGCCTTCGCCGTATTGCCAGCGATCGGGACGCCCTTCACCGAGTGCGAAATACTTTTCGGTTACTGGCTCAACTTCATTAGCAATAAATTCCTTTACCGCGTTATACAACGGAACTGCTTTGGCCGACATGGCCAAGTTCATTGCATCGTCAGTGGTAATTCCTGAATACATTCCGGGTGCTGGCATACCCCCACGCTACCCCTCGCGAATAACTGGGTCTTAGTTGAGGATGACGAGCGGGATTTCGCGGTCAGTGCGCTGCTGATACCCGGCATACCCCTTGTACTGCTTCTCCACAATCGGCCACATGCGTGCACGTTCTTCAGTCGTTGCGGTGCGTGCGGTCATCATTTTGTTAGGTCCACCTTTGTAGCGCACCTGTACCTGTGGATTATCGACCAAGTTCAAATACCACGCAGGATGAAAATCGTCTCCACCACGCGAAGCAACGATCACGATGGATTCACCTTCTTGAATTGGTGAAGTCAACATGCAGCTGCGAGGTTTGCCGCTCTTGCGGCCAATTGTGGTGAGTTCGAGCACAGGCATATTGCCTGCGGTCCAACCCGCTTTACCGCGCGTAACGCCCAGTATCAAACGGTGAATTCCATTCATGGATTTGAGTGCAAAGTTACTTGGCATCAGTGCACCGGCATTCCGTCAACAGCACCAACTACTCCCGACACATACTTCGGTCGGAAGAGCAGCACGAACGACAGTCCCGCGAGGCCAATGCACACAGATGCAACGATCAGCGGTTGACTCGACGTAATTGACGTTGTGATGTATCCGACCAACACGGCTGCCGGAACCTGCGAAAGGCTCGACACGCTGGCATAAATTCCCATGGCTTCACCTTGTCTGCCCATTTCTGCAGAACGACTGATGAGACTCGAGGTATTTGCCATGCACAGACCATTAAATGTTGCGAAGAATGGAATGACCATGTACAAGTACATCGAACTAGATGTTGGAGTGAGGAAGTAAATAAGCATCATTGCGCCGGTTCCAAACATGGAGAACTTCAACACCTTGTAGTCCACGAGTTTCTTCGCAACACGACCAACAACGAGTCCCTGTGACAGTGCGATGCACAAGCCAACGATTGCAAAGTAGTCACCAATTTTTGACGAACTGAAACTGAACTTGTTACGCAAATACACACCAAAGAACGTGGTAAAGAACGTGAACCCAGCGCTGAACAAAAAGCTTGAAATTAAAACTACGCGCAGGCGATCTGACTTGAAACCGTTCACGACGTTGTTGACAGCTTGTCCAACCCTGATTTTTCCACCATGGAATTTTTCTTTAATGGTTTCAGGGAACGTGGTGATAACTGCCGTGCAGTTCATCAATGCAATAATCGCTGCGAACCAGAATGGGGTCGTTGCACCAAACCAATGTGGAGTGTTGAACAAGCCATAGAAACTGACGCTTGGCGAACTGAGCTTTCCGCCTAAATACGGTCCAATAATGAATCCCAATCCAAAGGCCGCACCCATGAAGCCGAAGTTCTTCGCACGGTTTTCGTGTGTACTGATGTCACCAATTGCTGCTTGGGCGACTGCCAAGTTTCCACCAGTCAAACCATCAAGCCCACGTGCTGCGAACAACAACGGCAAATTACCAGTGCTAATACCAATGGCGAACAACACATAACCAACTGCAGTACCAAAAATTGAAAACGCAAGCACTGGGCGTCGCCCGTGGCGGTCAGATAGCTGGCCCAAAATCGGCGCGGCGATAAACATGCAGAACGGATAAATGGCTTGCAGCCAACCGAGCATGATTAACCCCTGCGTAAACGACCAGCTTTCTGGTGTCACACGAAATGGTCCATCAGTAATAAGCAGTGGAAAGACAGGAATCAGAATTCCAAATCCCAAGAGATCAATAAAGACTGTGGTGAATATTGCCAACATGGGGTTCTTACGCATTGAAAGATCGTAGTCTTGACGAGATGAAAGACATCTTCTCTTTAAACGGCAAAGTGGCCCTTGTTACCGGTGGCTCACGCGGAATTGGCGCAATGATCGTGCAGGGGTTCCTGGAACACGGTTGCTCGCGCGTGTACATCACCGCACGCAAGGCAGCACAGTGCGACGCTGCAGCCAAGGAACTCTCTATGTATGGAGAGTGCATCTCCATACCGGGAGATGTTTCGACCCAAGAAGGCATTGCTGCTCTTGCTGCCGAAATTGCCAAGCGCGAATCAAAACTCGACATCCTGGTGAACAACGCTGGAGCCGCATGGGGCGCTGACTTTGACGAGTTCCCAGAAAGCGGATGGGACAAAACCGTAGACCTCAATATGAAGACACCATTCTTTCTTACGCAGGCCCTTGCTCCACTCCTTCGCGCAGCAGCGTCGAAAGATCACTTGGCCAAAGTCATCAACATCGCATCAATCGATGGCGTATCGGTCAATGAAATGGAAACCTATCCATACGCAGCCAGCAAAGCGGGCCTCATTCACATGACTAAGCGCATGGCCCTTCGTCTCATTAAAGACAACATCGGAGTAACCGCAATTGCTCCTGGCGCATTCGCTTCAGAAATGAACAAAGTCGCACGCGATCATGGCGACGCCATTTCAGCAGCAATTCCAGCAGGTCGTATCGGCACCCCTGAAGACATGGCGGGTGCTGCTATTTACCTTGCGTCACGCGCCGGCGATTATGTCGTTGGTTCAACCGTCATCGTTGATGGCGGAGTGACGTACGCACGATGACCCGCAAACTTCCATTTGAATACAAGTGGGTTGTAGCGGTCATTTTTGTACTCGGTCTGTTCATGGAAATCATGGACACCACCATTGTCAACGTTGCTATTCCTACGCTGCAAAAGACTTTTAATGCAACTGGTGCAGGAATTGAATGGGTCGTCATTGGTTACCTTCTTTCCATTGCGGTGTGGATTCCTTCATCAGGATGGATCGGTGACCGCATTGGCACCAAGCGCACGTTCCTGTTTGCACTACTCATGTTCACTACTGCTTCAATTTTGTGCGGACAAGCCCACAGCATTGGAGAGCTGATCGCCTTCCGCATTTTGCAAGGCGTCGGCGGCGGAATGCTTACTCCTGTTGGCACAGCAATGTTGTTTCGCGCATTCCCACAGGAAGAACGTGCTCGTGCATCAACAGTGCTCATCATTCCAACCGTTATTGCTCCAGCTCTCGGGCCAATCATCGGTGGCCTCTTAATCGACAACTTGTCGTGGCGATGGATTTTTTATGTGAACGTGCCAATCGGCATCTTCGGATTTATTTTTGGTGTTCTGTACTTGCGCGAAAGCAAAGAACCAACAGCCGGAAAGTTTGATGTGGCGGGTTTCCTGCTTGCAGCAACTGGGCTTGCCGGAATGTTGTATGCCCTATCGCAAGGCCCAGAAAAAGGTTGGCTGTCAAACGAAGTACTGATTACCGGAATTGCTGGAACATTTCTCACCATTGTGATGGTCATCGTTGAACTTCGTGTTGATGAACCAATGCTGACTCTTCGTCTATATCGCGATCGCATGTTCCGCAACTCGAACATGGTTAATACATTGTCGTATGCATCGTTCGCAGCCTTTCTGTTCCTACTTCCCCAGT
Organism: uncultured Acidimicrobium sp.; assembly: GCA_903895515.1. Classification (GTDB taxonomy): domain Bacteria; phylum Actinomycetota; class Acidimicrobiia; order Acidimicrobiales; family Ilumatobacteraceae; genus UBA3006. Next base: position 17,061 of record CAITUB010000008.1, read on the forward strand.
TTCTGCAAACGCTGCTCGGTTATTCAGCACTTGAATCCGGTCTGACTACATTCCCTCAGGCAGTTGGTGTGATTCTGGCTAGTCAATTTGTTGGCAAGCTGTACCACACCGTTGGACCGCGCAGGCTGGTGGCATTTGGACTCTTATGCGTGTCGTTGTCCAACATTCCGTTTATGTTCATCTCGCTTGACGTCAGTCAAATGGTCATTCGAGAACTCATGTTCTTGCGAGGACTGAGTATGGCATTTGCTTTTGTTCCACTACAGGCAGCCACATACGCCAACATTGCAAAGTCAGACACTGGCAGGGCATCAGCGATCTTCTCCACGCAGCGACAAGCATCAGCCGCAATTGGTGTTGCGATTTTGGCCACACTGTTCCACTCGCGGCTCATTCACCTTTCGGGCGGAACTGAAGCAACACATGAGGTAACGCTCAAGGCATTTCACTTCGCGTTTGCTGGAAGCATCGTGATCTCACTTCTTGGTTCGCTATACGCTGCGGTTTTCTTTCGCGACATTGATGCCAAGCCAACCATGCACCCTCGGCCAAAAAAGCAAAAAGCCGTTACTGCGTAATTAGTGCTTATAGCGCGCGAGCGCGTCTTGAATTTCCTTAGTAGCGGCGTCGCGGCCTTCCCAGCCCTTCACCGTGGTGTCTTTGTTTGGCTCAAGCAGTTTGTACACCTCGAAGAAGTTGCCCACTTCATCAAGTAGGTGTTCTGGCAAGTCTTCAATGTCTTGATACGCCGCATATCGAGGATCATGTGAAGCAACACAGAACACTTTCGCGTCTGGACCCTTTTCATCCGACATCCAGAACACGGCAACTGGCCGCACCATGACGTGGCATCCAGAAAAGGTTGGTTGGCTGAGCCACACCAATGCGTCAAGTGGGTCACCGTCTTCGCCAAGTGTGTTGGGAAAAAAGCCATAATCAAGTGGGTACTGCGTTGCAGTAAAGAGCGTGCGATCAAGCCAAATCTCGCCTGTGTCGTGATTCATTTCGTACTTATTGCGTGACCCCTGAGGGATCTCAACGATCATTTCAACTTCCATAGCAACAGCCTACGGAATAAATGCGGACTACTTCAGGACGCGATTAACAATTGAGCGCACTTTTTCAATTCCTTCATTGGTACTTGTGCTCGTCCACACCACTTCGCTTGGGTCTACTTCACAGTTTTTTGCTAGATCGCGCTTGCGTGTCTCTCGCTGCGATGGCTTTACTTTGTCCTGCTTTGTGGCAATGATCTGGAAATTCACTTCACTGGCCCGCAACTGCTCAAGCATCATGAGGTCTAAATCAGTTGGTCCAATCACTCCATCAACGAGCACCAAGATGAGGTCAAGTTCCTCTCGTTCATTCAGGTAGCCAACAATCATTTTTTCCCAGCCGCGCTTCAACTTTCCCGAAACCGCCGCATAGCCGTACCCAGGTAGGTCGACAACGGTTCCACCAGTTGGAGTTTGAAACAAATTGATGAGTTGTGTGCGACCGGGGGTATTTGACACGCGAGCCAAGCTCTTGCGATTACACACTGCGTTCAACAATGCAGACTTCCCTACGTTCGACCTGCCAACCAACGCAATCTCTGCCTTTGATTCGGGCAACTGGTCAACATTCGTTGCCGAAAGAACAAACGACATTTGTATCGGCTTAGTCACAGCGCAAGGCTACGAGCCATTGCGCCCTAAAGTGGCGACATGGTTACGCGCATTGGTGTGATTGGTACGGGAATGATGGGTTGCGAGCACATTCGCAATGTGAACGCCAATCCGACCGCCATCATCACTGCAATTTCAGACCCTCATGAAGAGCCTCTCGAATGGGCAAGGAAGGCGCTCGGCGCTGACAACTCAGTTGCTGAGTTTCGCGATCACCGTGAATTACTGAACTCAGGAGAAATTGATGCGGTAGTCGTTGCTTCTCCTAATTTCACGCATCATTCTTTGCTGCTCGACATCTTGCGCACCGATATTCCCGTACTGGTGGAAAAGCCCATGTGCACAACCGTTGAACACTGCCAAGACGTAGTTGCACTCGCCCAGCAGCGCAGTGCGCTCACATGGGTTGGCCTTGAATACCGATACATGACGCCCATTGCGCGCTTGCTCGACGTGGTGGATTCAGGAGAACTTGGTGATGTGAAAATGCTCAGTATTCGCGAACACCGCTTCCCGTTCTTAAAAAAGGTCAACAACTGGAATCGTTTTTCACGAAATACAGGCGGAACATTGGTCGAAAAATGTTGTCACTTCTTCGACCTCATGAACCTGATTGCACAATCCCCTCCCGTACGCGTGATGGCAAGTGGATCACAAGACGTAAACCATCTTGACGAGTTTTACGACGGCGAGCGCTCAGACATTTTGGATAACGCATACGTGATTGTGGAGTTTGAAAACTCCATGCGCGCAATGCTCGACCTCAGCATGTTTGCTGAAGCTGGAAGAAACGAGCAAGAAATTGCTGTTGTTGGCAGTCATGGAAAAGCCGAAGCGCATATTCCTGGACCAGGACATATTTATGTTGGAAACAGGTCAAGCCGGGAAATTCGAAAAATTGATGCAACGATGAGTAGTGATGTGGCATATGCCGGTGCTCACTTCGGCGCAAGTTACGTAGAAATAGACAAGTTTGTTCACGCGGTTAGTGCACAGGGCACAGCCGACGTAACGGTAAACGACGGATTGTGGTCAGTGGTTCTTGGAGTTGCAGCACACCGTGCAATTGAAGAACGACGCGTTGTCGAGATTGCCGAATTCAATCTTCGAACGTAACTTTGGATCCAGCAGAAATCATTTGTGCACTAGTTGGTTTGCGGTAAATCAAAATCATCAAAATTCCTGCAGCTAGATACACGACTCCATTGATCGTCCATGCAGTGTGATACGCCGAGAGGTCAAGTTTTGCTGTTTCCGACGTCCAATTCAATGGTGAACCAGATGCCGCGGCTTCCTTTGCACGCATGCCAAGCAAGTAAATCTGCTTAAACGCAGGAGCCGCAACGGTAAGTGCGATTGCTGAACCGAGCGCTGTACCAATTTGGCGAGTCGTCGTATTTAACGCAGATCCCATTGCGAACTCAGATGGTGGCAAAAATGCGGTTGCTGAACTCGACAGCGTCGAAATAGACAGTCCAACTCCCATGCCCGTGACCAGCATCCAAGGCAGGTAATGCATTACATAATTTGGGTCTGTCGTCATGAAATGCGCCAGCATGAACGTTCCGAAACTGAGCATCACCGCTCCCACAAATAACACACGCGCGTGGCCAAGTTTCATTGCATATTTGCCTGCAAAAGGGGCAATAAACGCCGCCATTGCTGGGCCTGGAAATGTTGCAAGGCCAGAACGCACCACGCTGTAGTGCCACACCTGCTGCAACCAAGTGGTGTTCAGAAGCCACATGCCAATGAAGCCGACACTGAACAACACACCAGACAAATTGGAAGCAACAACAAACGGAAGTTTGAACAACGAAAGATCAAGAAGTGGACTCTCCACTGTTTGACAACGACGAATAAACCCGCCGATCAACATCAGCCCGAGTGCAAACACAATTCCCGTTCGCTTATCTACAAATCCCCATTCTTCACTTTGGGAAATGGCAAGAACAACAAGTGCCACTCCCGAGAAACCAAACAACACACTCGGGTAATCCACTTTGCGCTGCGCATTTGCATCTTTGCTTTCATGCAAAATTCTGCGACCCATAATCACCGTAAAAATACAGAATGGAACGTTGACAAAGAACAGTGATCGCCAGCCCCACCAATCCACGAGCACGCCACCAGCAGATGGTCCAATTGCTGCCGCAAGTCCACCGACAGAACCCCAAATAGCAATCGCTTGTGTTCGTTTTTCAACGGGAAACTCTGGCAACACCAATGCAATGGAGGCTGGTGTGAGCTGTGCTCCACCAATTGCTTGAATGACTCGCGCAAGAACCAGCATTAACGCTGACGGAGCTATTCCGCACAGCACCGATCCAATACTGAAAATGGTGAGGCCGCGCAAGAATGCGCGCTTACGACCAAACACATCTGCAAAGCGACCTGCTGTTAACAAGCCTGCGGCGTACGCAATGGAATATGCCGAAAACACCCAAGCCAGAATGTTGGCTTGATCGTGACCAAAGGTCTCCTCAATTTTTCCGCGAGCAACAACCACAATGCTCAGGTCAAGAGACACAAGAAATGTTGCAATTGCGGTCAAGCTCAACACCCGATATGCGCGAGACATTTTCGCCATGACTACATCACCTTTCGAACAACACTTGACTTTAAATACATGGCACCAAAACCATCGATCTTGCAATCAATATCATGGTCCCCGTTGTCGCGCACCAAACGAATGTTGCGCACTTTTGTTCCCACTTTGATGGAGGTTGGTCGCCCCTTCACCTTCAAGTCTTTCACCACTTGCACAGAGTCGCCATCTTGCAGAATATTTCCTGCTGTGTCTCGAATTTCAGATGGGCCGACATTTTCTGTGTCTTCAGCAGCAACACTCACCGACCATTCATGCGCGCATTCTGGGCACGCAAACATTTCACCGAGTTCGTAGGTGTATTCGCACGAACATTGTGGGCATGGCGGCAATGTGGTCACAGACCACAGTACCCCGATATCTATTGGGCAATTGTGCTGAAGTCTTCCGAACGAGGCAACGACAGTATCGCTTTCATCAGGTTTTCGGGAGGGGCGATCATTTTGCGCGTCGCCAAATCAAAAAATGCAACAAGGCTCGAAATCTTGCACGCAAGTTTTCCATTTTCCTTGATGAACTGATTGCGAAAGATAAACCGCGTGTTGTCTTCACTGATGCCAGCAAGTTCATTCGTCACTGTCAGATCTTCGGCTAAACGGACTTCTCGCTTGTATTCAATTTCATCTTTGAGTACAACAGGTCCAAGCCCAGCGCCAAAAAACTCCGTGAGTGTGTAACCATTGGCATTGAAAAACTCCATCCGCGAATTTGCAGAAATATCAAGGTACGCCACATTGCGCATATGTCCATTGGAGTCAATCTCGCCCCAGCGGGAGCGAATATGAATTTCAGAGCGATCGTCAGCTGCCATGACTACCAAGGCTAGTCACAACTCAATTCTCTCCTGAACGTGAAATAGAGCAGACAACGATTCTGGATCACCTGAGAATTGTCCAATTTCACAATTCCATGTTCCACCTTCTACAAACCAACTGTGACTCTGCACATCTCGTGTTGCCAAGCGCTGGAGTGGAACTTCACATTCAACTTGCACGGTTTCTCCAGCAGCAACGTCAACTCGCTTAAATGCAACGAGTCTGCGTAGTGGTCGCTCAATTGTCGACTCGTTACGACCTACGTACACCTGCACCACTGTGGCGCCATTACGCGCTCCCGTATTGCGCACTGCACAACGAACCTTCACTACTTCTGCAATTTCAACACTTGCGTCTACATACGAAAAGGTGGTGTAACTGCAGCCGAACCCAAACGGAAACATCGCCTTGTTTCCATCGCGATCAAGTTTCCATTGTCCGTGCCAGTAGTCGTACGTAATTGCTTTGGCATTGCGGTCAAAGAACGGAAGATGCGATTCGTCGTGCGGAATGACGAAAGGCAAATGTCCAGACGGATTCACCACGCCAGCCAACACATTGGCAAGCGCTCGGCCACCGTTGCTACCGCTGTACCAACCCATCAGAACAGCAGGCACTTCATGTATCCATTCCGACATGACTACTGCGCTACCTGCGACAATCACCACGATGGTTCGGGGTTGCACTTGGGCAATGGAATGAATCAATTGAACATCGGCATCCATTAGTCGCAATGACTCTCGATCGCCACCAATGGAGAACGTGCCGTTACGCGACTTGATGCGCAATTCATCTGGTGCGTAATGATGATTTTCGTGCATGTACTTTTCGTATTCACGCGCCAATTCCGGGTCATCTTGTCGTGGAATGAGTGAAAGCATTGGGGCAGTATCTTCCGAATCACCAATGAATTCACCCTCTTCTTCCTTGGTGTAGCCAACAACGATGATGGCCACATCAGATTGTTTTGCTTGCGCAACTTGAGCAGCGAGCATTTCCTCAGGATTGTGCACAACCTTGCAATCGGCAAAGTGCTCAGTGATGCCTTGTAGTGGAGTTACAACATTTGGCGCCATCACATCACTGCTTCCGCCATCACCAATGTTGCGCACTCCGGCAAGTCGTCCGAACACACCAATGGTCGATCCAGCAGCAAGATTCAGTGGAAGTAATGCCGAACCTTTAACGTCATCATTTTTCAACAGCACCATGGACTTTTCTGCAACTTCTTGACTCAGTGCAAGATGCTCTTCGCACAACACCACCGAACGATCATTCACTGGCAATTGACCAACGCCGAATTTCAACATGGTGGTCAGCGTGCGAGTGACAGCACTTCCAACAAGTTCCTCAGTGATTAATCCTTCAGCAAGAGCAGATGTAATTGGTGCATTGCGAATCATGCGATATGGCATTTCAACATCCAGCCCTGCTTGCAAACTCTTCACACCATCGCGCAGTCCAAAGATCCAGTCCGAAATAACAAAGCCGGCAAAGCCCCATTCATCGCGCAAGATGTCGGAAATTAATGCGTTGTTCTCGCCACACCATTCGCCATTCACCGAGTTGTATGCGGTCATTACGCAGGCAACGCCTTCATCGATAATGCGCTTGAAATGAGGGAGATAGACCTCATGCAATGCCCGCTCATCAATACTTACGTCAACCCCGAACCTGGCGTTTTCCATTGAGTTCAATGCGAAGTGCTTAAGCGTTGCCATGACGTGACGTTGCGCTCCACTTGTGAGACTTGCACCCATTTCGCCAACATGGTGCGGGTCTTCGCCGTACGTTTCCTGTGCTCGCCCCCAAGCTGGGTGTCGCAGCAGGTTGACGCAAATGCCGCCATACAAGTCTGCGCCAACTGCTCGCAATTCTTTGCCAATGGCATCGCCAACACGCACTTCTAACTCAGGGTCGAAGGTTGCTCCGCGCGCCATTGAGACTGGGAAGGCTGTTGCTTCGCCAACAACAACACCGCGTGGTCCATCGGAGAAATGAAACCCTGGAATTCCTAGTCGCTCAACTCGGGCACCTCTAAATGGACGACTGTGATACCCACCTGTTGTGATGTCGCCAACACCAATCCAAAACGGAACTCCGCCATCGAGACAATGCACCTTTTCATCAAGCGTCATGTGAGCAACAAGGTCTCGAGCGGCAACTTGAGGAAGTGTTCCACTTGCGACTTTGGCAAGCGCTTGCTCGTATGCAGAGTCCACTTAATTAGCGTATGTCAAACAACAGTTTCGCTCGGACTCGGAGCGAAACTGATCTGGCAGAATGGCTAGCGATGAAGATTTCAATTGATTCAGGAATTCGGTTGTGGTGCGATATTGACGGCGTTGGTCTCATCCCCAATGGCGACTCCATGCGTGCAAAGCCAACGCTGTTACTCATGCATGGTGGACCCGGTAGCGACCACTCGGCTTTCAAACCTGCCTTCGATGCAATGACCGATGTTTGTCAGGTGGTGTACTACGACCATCGCGGGCAAGGTCGCAGCGATAAGAGCACACCGGACAATTGGAACCTCAGCCGATGGGCCGACGATGCCGTTGAACTGTGCAACGCATTAGGAATTGAGAAGCCATTCGTTCTTGGAAATTCGTTTGGTGGGTTTGTTGCTCAACGCATGGCAAGTCGGCATCCAGGGTTTGCTCAGGCATACATTTTCAATAGCACTCGTTCCGATAACGATCGCAGCGCGATGTACGTGATGTTTCAAAAACTTGGCGGGCAAGAAGCACACGATGCTGCGCGAACATTTTGGGAAGCGCCAAGCGAAGAGGCCATGGCAAAAGCAGCTATGCAGTACCTCAAGATATGTGGACCGCTGTACACGCAAAGCCGTATGAATCCATTTGAAGGAAATCGTGCCGTGCGCAGTACTGACGTACTTACTCATTACAACCAAAACGAAGGACCAGCGCTTAACTTGCTCCCTGAGTTGGCAAAGGTGCAAGATCCAGTTTTAGTAATCACCGGCGAAATGGACCCAGTGACCCCAGCAAGCGATGCCGAGTTGACAGTGAGAGCACTGCCCCAACACCTAGTGCAGTTTGAACGCTTTGCGAACTCCGGTCACGGTGTGTACCGCGACGAACCAGAACGTTATTTCGAAGTACTCAAAGCGTTTGTTAACGCACACTCATCTGGTTTACCTGCTGCCAAAGTGATTGACGGTTAACTTCCGTATCAAGTTTTCTTGATTGTGGAGTTTTGTGCGTTGGACGAACTTCACGATCAGACCAAAAGGTACCGCTTGCTTTCGACAACGGATTCACCGCCGCGAGCCAAGCAATGGTGTCAGCGCCTTCACTGGCTGACCGGAGAATTGGCGCTGTTACTCGTCGAAATCCGGGAATGCTTTCTTGCACTCCTGGCGTATCTGCCCATCCTGGGTGCATTGAAACGAACTCGGTTTGGGGTTCGCGCGTTGCCCACATTTCAGTCAGCGTTACTTGTGCTCGTTTAGCAATTGCGTACTGTTTTGATCCGCCATATTTATGAACGGGCATCTCGAGAGTTTCACCATTGTTGAAAGCTGGAAGCCCACTGGAATACATGCCGCCTGACGACACCGTAACCACTCGACCTCCATCCATCAGTGGAAGAAGCAATGTGGTCATAAGAAATGGACCAACTACGTGAGATGCAATTGTTTGTTCAATTCCTTGTGGCGATACCTGACGAGTATTGAGTAATGCACCTGCATTATGATTCACACATCTATATGAGTGCTTTGTTGGTGTATCGCTGCACATGCACTGCGAACCGATTCCAAATCTCCCATCTCTGCGCGCACGAATACCGGTGTATTTCCCGTGCACAGCGGCGTAATTTCATCAATGACGCGTGCACATTTTTCTTCGTTTCGTGCCACTAAGACCAAGTTTGCGCCCGTTGGCGCGAGTTGTCGAGCGACCTCTTTTCCTAGCCCTGAAGTTGGGCCAGTAATGACGACAGTTTTCCCTCGCAGATCAAAACCCGAAATTGGCTGCCAATTCCCCATTCGCTTACGAATCGCATAACCAATTTTGGAGAACCCTGGCACCACTGCAGCGTCGAGCGCATTGCTGAGAAAAGTGTTCACAGGCGCAGGTTAGAACCAAATTGATAATTCCTGACTACCAAGGTGGCACTACGATAATCACCACTATGCGCGCACTATTTAAGCCATCCGCGGCACCTGGTCTGGAAATGATCGAGTGCGCTGAACCAAATCCCGGTCCAAACGACGTCAAGATCCGTGTTGAAAAAACCGGCATCTGTGGCACCGACCTCCATATTGAGTCGTGGGATGCATGGGCCGCATCAGCAGTAAATGCACCGCTCATCATTGGTCATGAATTCTCTGGTCGCATTGTGGAGTTGGGTTCAGAAGTGACATCACTCGAAGTTGGTGCGCTGGTGTCGGGTGAAGGACACATCATTTGTGGAACGTGCCGCAACTGCCGTGCTGGTCGACGACACATGTGTAAGAACACTTCAAGTGTTGGAGTGAACCGCAATGGTGCATTCGCCGAATACGTGGTTATTCCTGCAAGCAATGTGTGGGTTCACTCTGCAGCAGTCGACGCCGAACTTGGTGCGATCTTCGATCCGTTCGGAAACGCAGTGCACACCGCACTCACCTTTCCCGTTGCCGGTGAAGACGTATTAATTACTGGAGCAGGGCCGATTGGACTCATGGCTGCCAAAGTGGCGCGACACGTTGGTGCGCGCTATGTGGTCATTAGCGATATCAATGAATCGCGTTTGGAACTTGCTCGCTCAATGGGCGTTGACATTGCAGTGAATCCAATGACTTCTTCAATTGCCGCAACACAGAAAACTCTGGGCATGAAAGAAGGCTTTGACGTTGCACTCGAGATGAGTGGAGCTCCGACTGCGCTTCCAGACATTTTGGACAACCTCAGCCACGGCGGTCGCATTGCCGTGCTTGGATTGCCAAGCAAAGAAATCTCCATCAACTGGGCGAAGCTGGTCACTCACATGATCACCATTAAGGGCATTTACGGCCGCGAAATGTATGAGACGTGGTACGCAATGAATTCACTGATTCAAACTGGCCTCGACATTCGCGACGTGATCACCGATCGCTTTCCTGCAAACGAGTGGGACAAAGCATTCGCTGCAGCACGTTCATCAAATGCTGGCAAAGTAATCATGGATTGGTCATAAGGCAGAGTCATGTACACAAGCGTTAAAAACGACCTGAAGAAGACCCTCGAAGACATTCAAACTGCGGGTTTATACAAGCGTGAGCGTTTGATTGACTCTCCGCAGGCTTCACATGTTCTCAGCAGCACTAAAGACCTCATTAACTTTTGCTCAAACAACTACATGGGACTCGCCAATAATTCTGCGATTATTTCAGCGGCCAAAGAGTCGCTCGATATCAATGGCTTTGGCATGGCAAGCGTGCGGTTTATTTGTGGAACCCAGTCGCAACACGATGAACTTGAATCACGTTTGTCCATATTGCTCGGAACCGACGCCACCATTTTGTTTCCTTCGTGCTTCGATGCAAATGGTGGAGTATTCGAAGTATTGCTCGACCAAGACGACGCCGTTATTTCAGACGAACTAAATCACGCCTCCATCATTGACGGAATTCGTCTGTGCAAGGCAACCCGTTACCGCTACAAGAACCGCGACATGGCCGACCTCGAGGCCCAACTAGTTGCTGCTCGCGGCGCTCGTCGAACACTGATTGTCACCGACGGCGTGTTCTCCATGGACGGATCGTTTGCTCCACTCAAAGAAATTTGTGACCTTGCCGACAAATACGAAGCGATGGTCATGGTGGATGACTCACACGCCGTTGGCTTCATTGGCGCAACAGGCGCAGGCACACCTGAAAAGTTTGGCGTTCGTGACCGCGTTGACATTATTTCGGGAACACTCGGCAAAGCGTTAGGCGGCGCATCTGGTGGCTACATTTCGGCGCACCAGGAAATCGTTGATCTACTTCGTCAACGTGCTCGCCCGTACTTGTTCTCCAACTCCATTCCACCAACGGTGGTGGCTGGATCGCTCGTTGCGCTCGATCTCGTTGCACAAGGTGCGAACACACGCGAAACCCTTCGAGAGAACGCTAAATATTTCCGCGATCAAATGGCAGCTGCAGGATTCACGTTGCTTCCAGGAGAGCATCCAATTGTTCCTGTCATGTTTGCCGACGAACACGAAGCCGTGCGCATGGCAGCAGAGCTATTCAAACTTGGCATCTACGTTGTGGCGTTTTCGTACCCCGTTGTGCCAATGGGTAAGGCTCGTATTCGCGTACAAGTGTGCGCAACGCACACGAAGGCAGATATCGATACTTGCGTTGCTGCGTTTGTTACTGCGCGCGAACTCGGCAACAACTAGTCGCGTCTTGTTAGGCGCAAGCCTTCGCCAAGTTTTGCAGCGTCACTTCCATGTTTTTCCGGTTGTGTGTTGCGCGGTCAGCAACACCACTGACTAATTTGCCCAGAAATCCAGCGACAGCACCACGGTGATCTATCCAACTGTGTGTAACTCTGCAACCTGTAGCCGTTGGCTCAATCTCATACACCCAATCACACCAGTTTTTTCTGTTGACCATCAGCCCAAATGAAAACTTCTTTGGCGCATCGCATGCATTAACTACGACGTTTGTACCCCACTTTTTCTTGCCATTTTTATTTCTGCCCTTAAATGTTGCGCCAATTGCTGGTCCCGTAGCTCCCTTGGCCCATTCTCCACCTTGGTTTTCAGGTGACCACTCGCCCATCCGAGGCAAGTCGGTAATCATTGCCCATACTTTTTCTACTGGCGCATTGATCTCTACAGATACTGAAACTGGTGTCGTCATCTCTTCATTGTGTCACGACTCGGCAGTCATGCCCGGAATCACAACCGTTTTGCCGTGATAGTTACTGCGCGCTCCACTGGATAGCTAATCCGTCACGCGAAGCATTGCCTTCAATGCGTGCTCCACGAGCCACCATTACAGGTTCAATTTTTGCCCACAGTTTTGGCAACTTGTAGTGCACCACGCGTGGATACAGGTGATGCAATAAGTGATGATCGTGCCCACGAATAAGCAACGTTGACCCAAGAAACGTTGCAACACGTGTATCGCGGTAACGCTCGGTTTCTTGATGCGGGTGATGTGGGTACCAGCCAAAAATAAATGCAACCCACATGAATGCAAGGCGTGTGGCTACGTACCACAGCAGCAAAATCTCAGGCGCAAATCCTGCAATTGAGAACCCGACCAATACGAATACGTCGATGAAGCTTCGTTTCACGCGCAGCTTCATGTCCTGCACATCCACTTCGGAACGTGAATCTGCGCCAAGTCGCTTGCCAACCCACGTGGGAATAAATTTGCGAGTTACTGGCACAAGTGCAAACACTGGGGTAAGTAGCGACATCACCGACATTAAAACTGCAGATCCTGGAATGCGCTTTGGATCTCCCGACAACACCATGTCTGGGTCTTTTCCAGGAACGTTGGTGTGCGCATGATGTTTCAAATGCGACAGTCGATGCTGGGTTAAGCCAAATGTAAAAATCATCCCTGCCATTCGACCAACGAGTTCGTTCAGCCACTGCATCTTCGGATTATCGCCAGCCACATTTTTGTGCACACTCTCGTGCAATGGCATGTAAATCATCGCCGAGCTCACTATGCAAATAGGAAAAGCAGCCCACAGTGAAATTTGCCCAGTAGATGCAAGTACAAATGCAACTACAAATGCAGCCCATGTGAACGCGAATTCAATTATTAAACGCCACGAAATGGTTGCTCTAAATGGCGCAACGATGTCGTTTTCTTCGCGCAACTGCGCTTTTCGGATATCCGTTGAATTCGGCTCAATGGCATCTGTGTTCATAACCAAAACTTACATCTATTCGATGCGTAGGCCCGAGATGGCGCGCGAAATGACCAACTGCTGAATCTCTGAAGTGCCTTCAAAGATGGTGTGAATCTTGGCGTCACGGTGCCAGCGCTCCACTGGGTATTCGCGTGTGTAGCCATAGCCACCCAAGATTTGAATGGCGTCTTCCGTTACTCGTACCGACATTTCAGATGCGAAGTACTTGCTCTGTGAACCTTCGGCATTCTTATAGCCTCCGTTCTTTGCAAGCCACGATGCACGCCAGATGAGCAAACGTGCTGCATCAATTTGGGTAATCATGTTGGCAAGTTTGAACGCAATTGCTTGGTTCATAATGATTGGCTTGCCAAATGCATGACGCTCTTTTGCGTAATCCAATGCGTATTCATACGCAGCACGTGCAACACCAAGTGCTTGTGCACCTACTGCTGGGCGAGTTGCTTCAAAGGTTGCCATTGCAGGCTGCTTGCCGCTTGACGTTCCTTCGCGGTAGCGAGCAAGTTTGGCATCGAGCTTTTCTTTTCCGCCCAACAAGCAACGACCAGGTACACGCACATTGTCAAGCACTACTTCTGCTGTGTGGCTTGCACGAATTCCATGTTTCATATATTTCTGACCCTGTGACAAGCCTTTTGTTCCTGGAGGAATAATGAAGCTTGCCTGACCACGGCCCTTAAGTTCTGGGTCAACTGCAGCAACAACCACGTGCACGTTGGCAATTCCGCCGTTGGTGATCCACGCCTTCGTTCCGTTGATTACCCACTCGTCATTCGCTTCGTCGTATACCGCACGCGTGCGCAAGTTTGATACGTCGCTACCTGCATCAGGTTCGCTCACGCAGAATGCGCCAAGCTTTACATCGTCAGCTGTTCCATAACACTGTGGAACCCACTCCATCATTTGCTCCGGTGTTCCGTTACCTGCAATACCTGCTGCAGCAAGACCTGAACCCATGATTGCCATGCCAATACCAGCATCGCCCCAGAACATTTCTTCGATAGCAACCACCATGGTGAGACCACTTGGGTCGGCCATTGCATTCATAATGAAATCCAGACCGTACAAACCAATTTTTGCGGCTTCCTGCACGACTGGCCATGGGAACTCTTCTTTTTCATCCCACTCATGTGCTGCAGGACGAATGGTGTCTACTGCAAACTGGTGGATCCAGTTCTTGAGTTGTATTTGGTCATCGTTGAGTGCAAGGGAAAAATCAGCCATGCGCACAAGTTACCGCACGGTAAGCGCCACGGCTACTTCGTACGGGTAACGGGAATTTGCAGCAGTGCCGGCGCAATTGACTCCAAAATGAGCTTCGCGCCTGGCTTATATACGTGTACTCCATCCCAGCGGTAGCTCAGGCTGTTAGCAATCTTTGGGTCGGTGCACCATTCCTTGGGGCCGTTCACGAAATACACCCCATCGTTTTCAGGGGCGGCCATTTCGCGCATCAATGCGTTCAGGTGACTAGTGCGAGTGTCATCGCCGCGCTGCGGCAATGGTGGAACTGGCCCACCTTTCGATTCAACCGGTCGCATACATGCAACTTCAAGCAATGCAACAGCCACATTTTGTTTACGCAGCGCATCGATACCTCGCTGCAATTGCGTTTTGAAAATGGTGTCTGCAGGAACAGTGTTCAGCTTGAACAAAAAGCTATTGATTTGTAAGTCCATTACTTCCCACGCGCCAATAACAACGAGAGCGACATCTGCACGTGACGCAGCAGCAGTCTTTGCCCACTTCGTCTCAAAACCTTTGCAGTTTTCAAAGTTGCGACGGAACTTCCCTGTTGCTCCACCAATGCCAACACCTCGGTCATACACACCACAGCCGTCAATTGAACCGTCAGTAATGTCGAATGTCTTTTCAATGCCGCTTGGTTTATTGATGGCAATGGCGTGTGCTTGCGAATCACCAACAATCAGCAAACGTCGTGGAAGCTTTGCCAGTGTTGTGCTGGTAACTGGAGTGTTGGCCAGTGTGGTGACTGAACCAGGAACACTCGTTGGCACAACAAAGACCACGTCTGCATTTCCAGTATCAACCGAAACATCGCGTGCCTGAATTCCCGACAATTGCACGCTTGTCACTCCAGCAAGTGCAACGAGAACTGCGGTGAGTACAACTGGGAGTCGGCGACGCATGGCAGACAATTGTCGCCGTTGACGCAACCAATTACCAATCGCCCCTTTTCGCGCTGGCGTTTCAATGAATTGATACACGAATTCATTTACAATGACAGTTGCGGTTAGTGCATATGCAAGACGGATTGACGACAGCCGCGCACTGGTCACAACAAAAATTGGCCAATGCCATAAATAGAGGCCGTATGAACGGCGACCAATTTCGACCAGCAGTGGGATCGACAGCACTTCCTTGACTAATGAATTTCCAGAACGTACGACGACCGCAATGACGACGACTGATGCAACGGTTGCGGCAGCGAGACCGCCTACGTACAACCGCTCGTCGGCAACATGAATAACAGCGGCAATGTAGCCAAGTGTTGCGAACGCTCCGAGCGCCAGCACGTCTGAAACCGCTGCTCGCACTTTGGCAAATTTCGTAGATGCTTTTTTCCATGGACGCCATGCACATGCCAGGGCTGCGCCAAGCAGCAAACCGCTCGATCGAGTGAGTGTGCTCAGGTACAAAAAGTTGATGCGAGTTTCATTGTCGGCAATAAAAGCCAGCGCGGTCCCCACCATTACCCCAGCTGCCAATAGCCCAATGACTACCGATGAAATCCATCGTGGAACGCGCTTGTTGCCCAGCACAAACACAAACACAATTGGCCACAGCACATACCACTGCTCCTCGACTGCGAGCGACCATAGGTGGCGAAGCATGGGCAATGAGTTCGCGGCGAAATATGGCGTATCTACGAAATAGATTTGCCACCAGTTGGAGAAGTACCCAAGTGCTGGTCCAACATCACGACGGAAATCGGGTGCAGAATCCTTCGCAAAAAACGTCACTGCAACGAGTGCAACAACCAGCATCGTGAACAACGCTGGAAGCAACCGACGTGCACGCCGAATCCAAAATTGTTTCAGGCTCACGCTGCCTGAAACGTGCTGTTCGTCAATGAGCAGCGACGTGATGAGAAAACCACTAACAACGAAAAACACTTCAACTCCAATAAACCCACCTGGGATCCAATGCACTCCCGCGTGATACAACATGACCGCAATAACACTGAGTGCTCGAAGGCCATCGAGTGCAGGCTGATAGCCCATGCGTGTTTCTTCGCTCATGCTGCGTGATGCAACGAGCGACGTGATGCAACAACAATGGCAACGAGGTACACACCAGCACCAAGTGTGAACGGCGCACCGATACCAATGTGGTCAAAGGCCAAACCAGCAAGCGGCGGACCAATAACACGTGCGAGTGCGTTTGACGACTGTTGAAAACCAAGCACTTCTCCGCGCTTTGCTTCTGGAGCAGAGTTGGCAACAAGTGTTGTCAGCGAAGGGCTTGCAATTCCTGCACCAATAACCATCAAGGCAAGAGCAAGAAACAACACCGGCCATACAACAGCTGCACCAAGGAACAACATTCCCACCGCAACGAACACTTGACCCATTCGTAGCAACTTCAACGAGCCAAACTTTTCTGTAAGCGGGCCAATCAACCCACCTTGCACCGCAGACATCAGTAATCCAACTGCAAGAAATACAGCAGCCGTTGATGCTTCGGTCAAGTTAAATCGTGATCCGCCAAACAGCGAAAACGTTGCTTCAAAACCTGCGAATGGAAGTGTGGAGAAGAACCCGATGGCAACCCAGGAAGAAATGCTCCGGTGTTTGCGCTCATGCGTTTCGACTGGAACTTCTTCTCGTGCAGTTTTGGTTTCTGGCAAGCGAATGATTGCTGCAACCGCGTTGATTGATGCAAGTACACCTGCAACATAAAAAGGAACGTGCGGTCCGCCAAGTGCTGCAAGGCCACCAAGTGCTGGTCCAACTACAAACCCAACGCCGAATGCCATGCCCAACATGCCAAGCATTCGCGCGCGTTGCTTTGGCGCACCAAGATCGGCGATCGCACTTTGTGCCACCGACACACTCGCTCCCGATGCTCCATCAATTAGGCGACCCGCGAACAACACCCACAGCGCACCTGCAGCACCAGTGATAAAGCTGCCGATTGCAGTTCCGATTAATGAAATAACAATGACCGGTTTGCGACCAACTCGGTCTGACCAGCGACCAAGAATTGGTGAGAACACCATTTGGGCTAATGAAAACGAGGCAAACAACAGGCCCACCTGAAATCCGTTCGCACCAAAGCGGTCGGCATAGCGGCCAAGAATTGGTGCAACAATGCCGAACCCGACCATGTCGAGTGCAACGGTTGACCAGATGACCCAAAAGCCACGCGGCAACGGTTCCCGAACTGTTTTTTCAGCGTTCATGATGAGTGGAACCGAATCTAACTGCGACGCACTCGCGTGCCGTCTTTCGTGGTTTCCACCACATAGCCAGCCGCTTGAAGTTCATCACGAATGGCGTCAGCTTGTGCGAAGTCTTTTGCTTTTCGTGCGGCGTCCAAAGCGTTTGCGCGCTCCACGATTGCAGAATCAATATCGTCCCCTGCACTCAACTTCAGACCAAGCGCTTGTGTCATTTCGGTAACTGCACTCGCAAGTGCGGCAGTGGTCGCACTGTCACCAGATTCTGCTGCGATGTTTGCGCGACGCACGGCATCAAAAATAAGCGCCATTGCCGATGACGTGTCCAAGTCGTTGTCCATGTGCGTGCGGAACTGCGCAATCACGGTTGCATCTGCCTGCGCGGTTGGCAGCGAAGCATTCGCCATACGGTTAGCGAATCCATCCAGACCAGCAAGTGAATTCACTGCAGCATCAATGTTGTCTTGACCAACTTTTACCGGTGAGCGATAGTGCGTTTGCAACAGCAACATGCGGTACGCGCGTGGGTCGTAGTGCTGCACCAAGTCCACCAGGTTCGTTACATTGCCAAGGCTCTTCGACATTTTTTCGCCTTCGGTATCGACAACAAAACCGTTGTGCATCCAGTGCTGCGCGAACGTTTTCCCGAGTGCCACCGCTTGCGCGCGTTCGTTTTCGTGATGCGGGAAACGCAAGTCCGCTCCGCCGCAATGCAAGTCGAATCCTTCGCCCAATAATTCCAAACTCATGACCACGCACTCACTGTGCCAGCCAGGCCTGCCCGCTCCCCATGGCGATTCCCAACTTGGTTCACCAGGTTTCGAAAACTTCCACAATGCAAAGTCTGCTGATTGACGCTTTTGTGCAGCACCAAGAACTTCCCGATCGCCACCGCCACTCAACATGTCATCCAAACTCTGATGCGCAAGTAAGCCGTAATCGGGAACAGATGAAATGTCTAGATACACGCCATCATCAGTGGTGTACGCAGCGTTGCGTGACATGAGGTCACCAATCATTGCCACCATCTGTTCTACGTATTCAGTTGCATGGGGAACATCAGTTGGGCGCGACACGCCAAGCTCACCCATTGCCTTAAACCAGATGTCTTCACACTTGTGCGTGATCTCGGTCCAGTCGCGATTTTCTCGATTCGCGCGGTCAATAATTTTGTCGTCAATGTCGGTGATATTCGACACCAGTCGAACCTGCACGCCTGACCACTCCAAGTAACGCCGCAAGATGTCGTACACCAATGTGGCTCGACCATGACCCAAATGCGGTGGCCCGTACACAGTTGGACCGCACAAATAGATGCCCAACTTGCCTGGCTCTCGCATTTTCAGTTCGCGCACATCGCGCGTAACGGTGTCGTACAAATGCAGCACGGGTCAAGCCTAGAGGCGCAACAAGATGCCAAGCCCAGTTGCGCTCCAATACAGTTGAACCGCGATGAACGTCCCCGAAAAGCCAACCCTCGACAACCTGGAATCCTCTCTCATCGAAAAATGGGAGCAATCGGGCGTCTACACCTTCGATCGCAGTGCATCGCGCGACCAAGTATTTGCCATTGACACCCCACCACCAACTGTCAGCGGTTCGTTGCACATGGGACACGTATTTAGTTACACACATACCGACACCGTTGCCCGCTTTTGGCGCATGCGCGGTAAGAGCGTGTTTTACCCAATGGGGTGGGATGACAACGGTTTGCCAACCGAACGACGAGTTCAGAACTACTTCGGCGTGTCGTGCGACCCAAACGTTGCCTATGACCCGAAGTTCACTCCGCCATTTCGTGGTGACGTGCCCAAGGATCATCGCGCAGTAGCAATTTCGCGTCCGAACTTCATTGCGTTGTGTGTCGAACTAACACACCAGGACGAAAAGATTTTTGAAGACCTATTCCGCAGGCTTGGGCTATCGGTCGACTGGTCGTTGTTGTACACCACTATTAGTGACTACGCGCGTCGAACAAGTCAGGCTGCATTCATTCGCAACTTGTCTCGCGGTGAGGCGTACGCGCAAGAAGCGCCAACGCTGTGGGACGTCGACTTCGGTACTGCAGTTGCGCAAGCCGAACTTGAAGATCGCGAGCGACCTGGCGCGTATCACTCCATCAACTTTGCGCGCACCGACGGTTCGGGCAACGTCACCATTGCCACTACTCGCCCAGAATTAATTCCGGCTTGCGTTGCACTCGTTGCTCACCCAGATGACCCGCGCTACCAGCCACTGTTTGGCAAAACTGTGCGCACTCCTTTGTTCGATGTTGAAGTTCCTGTCGTTGCACACGAACTTGCTCAAATTGACAAGGGCACTGGCATTGCCATGATTTGTACATTCGGCGACCTCACCGACGTCATTTGGTGGCGCGAACTTAATTTGCCAACTCGGCCAGTGATTGGTCGCGACGGCCGCATTGTTGCCGACATGCCTGACTGGATTACGTCAGCAACAGGAACTGCAAACTACGCAGCACTCGCTGGAAAAGGCGTGAAGCAAGCGCAAACAGCAATCGTTGACATGCTGCGCACAAGCGGCGACATGAACGGCGAACCAGAGCCAATCACTCACCCGGTGAAGTTCTTTGAAAAAGGCGACCGCCCACTCGAAATTGTGACCAGCCGTCAGTGGTACATCCGCAATGGTGGTCGCGACGAAATACTGCGGGCTGCATTGTTGAAGCGTGGCGACGAGCTTGCATGGCACCCCGACTTCATGCAACACCGCTACACCAACTGGGTTGGCGGGCTGAATGGCGACTGGCTCATCAGTCGTCAGCGTTACTTCGGAGTTCCGATTCCGTTGTGGTATCCACTTACCGCCGCAGGCGAACCCGACTTCAATAACCCAATAATTCCGAGCGAATCAGACCTGCCGATCGACCCAAGTTCTGACATTCCTGCTGGCTTTACCGAAGCACAACGGGGATTCGCTGGCGGATTCATGGGCGAACCAGACGTCATGGACACATGGGCAACATCGTCGCTCACTCCGCAAATTGCGGGCCGTTGGATTGACGACCAGAAGTTGTTTAACAACATCTTCCCGATGGATGTTCGCCCACAAGCTCACGACATCATTCGTACGTGGTTGTTTGCCACCACCGTTCGTTCGCACTTCGAGCACAACATTGCACCATGGAAGAACGCCGCGCTATCTGGATGGATTCTTGACCCAGACCGCAAAAAGATGTCGAAGTCAAAGGGCAACGTCGTAACACCAATCGATTTGTTTGAGCAGTACGGCAGCGATGCAGTTCGCTACTGGGCAGCAAGTGCTCGCCCTGGAGTTGACACCGCATTCAGCGAAGACCAAATGAAGGTTGGCCGCAAGCTTGCGACAAAATTGTTGAACGTCACCAAGTTTGTCCTCGGCTTCGGTGAGGCAAACCCAACTGCCACTCCAACAGAAGCAGTTGACATTGCCATGCTCGCCCGCTTGGCATCAGTTGTTGACGAAGCAACTACTGCTTTCGAAACATATGACTATGCACGAGCGCTCGAGAAGTCCGAATCATTCTTCTGGTGGTTCTGCGACGACTATGTAGAACTCGTGAAAACTCGCGCATATTCGGAAGGCACTGGTTCAGATTCTGCTCGTGCAGCGTTGCAACGCGCACTTAGCACTCTGCAGCGATTGTTCGCACCGCACATTCCATTTGCAACCGAAGAGGTGTGGAGTTGGTGGCAAACCGGAAGCATTCACCGTGCATCGTGGCCAACACGTGCAGACTTGCTTGGCGGAACTTCGACTGTTGAAGCAACCGAAGACTTGCTGGACGCGGTATGTAACGTGCTCGCTGTCATTCGCCGTACCAAAACCGAGGCAAAAGTTTCACAACGCGCCGAAGTTGAACATGTGCTCGTTTCTGCAACTGATACACAAGTATCACTTTTGCAATTGGGTCTCGTTGACTTGCTGAACGCTGGTGTTGCTCAAGAGATTGAGTTCGTCGCGCATACAAGTGAGCACATTTCAACAACCGTTCGCTTGTTGGCCCAATGACCAAATACCAGCGCCCGCGCTCGCACTATGCGGTGCTGATATTCAACATTGCAATTGCCGCTTCATTGCTCATCGTTGGTGGTGGCCTGTTGTATGCAGGCCAGCGATTGGGTGCTCGTCAAGTTGTCAGTTTGAATCGTGGCGACGATATTGCCGTCAACGAAGACGCCAATATCGCTCCATCAGACCAATGGAACCTCAGCGAGGGCGACCTCGAGGCAAAAAACTTCCTGCTCACCGGCTCCGATAATGGCAGCTGTGTAGACCCAAATTCCCCATATGCAGGGGCTTTTGGTGACCGCACATCATTCGGCGAACGCAGCGACACCATCATGATTATTCGGGTCAATCCGAAGGACAACCAAGCCGCATTTCTCTCGTTTCCACGCGACCTGTGGGTGAAGATTGCAGGATCAACACGATCGAACCGAATTAACACTGCATTCGAACGCAAGAACCCCAACACGCTTGCTGACACCATTTATCAAAACTTTGGAATCAACATTGATCACTACGTCAACATTGACTTTTGCGCCTTTAAAGAAATCGTGGATGCCGTAGGTGGAGTAAAGGTTCCGTTCCTCTACGAAACCCGAGACAAGAAAACAGGTCTGTACGTTCCAGCACCAAGTTGCTTCGAGTTCAGCGGCGATCATGCACTTGCATACGTTCGTTCACGCTCTGGATATTCATACTTTGACACTGCAAAAAATACATGGGTCTCTGACGGAACCTCCGACCTCGGTCGAATCAGTCGCCAGCAGGACTTCATTCGTCGAGCAATGCAACGCGCACTCGACAAAGGATCGTCTAGTCCAAAAGTTGCAAACCAACTATTGAACGCCGCGTTAAAGAACGTCATTACCGATGACCGGCTTACTCCTATCACCATGTTGCAACTTGCTCAAGCAATGCGCAATTTGAACACCAGTGGAATTCCTACATACACAGTTGAAAGTTCTGGACAAATGATTGGCGATCAAGCCGTCCTTGTTCCACGAATTCAAAACGACACTATGCGCGAAATTCTTGCGCTATTCCAGGGCAAAGCAAGTTTTGCAACACCGGGTTCTGCTGCGAACAATCCTTCGCCGGATACCACTTCTGCTGAAGGTGCCATGGGAGCAATCATTTCTACGGTTGCCTACATGAATGCACAACCAAGTAACGGTGTTACTCCAACAACAATTCCTGTTGTTGCACCAGAACAAAACTCGTACGGCATTTCGCCACCAAACGACCCAAGCTGTCGTTAGTCAAGAACGCGACGCATTGCGTCGGGAATATCACTTGGCCCACTCACCGTTGTAAAACGGGCTCCAACAGAATCTGCAAACACTCGCGCCTCTGCATCATCTTCTAACGGCGCAATGATTACAAGTTCGTCCAATGACTTCGCTGCGGCTCGCGCATCGCCATCAACAGTTGCTCGACAATCAGACAACAGCACAGTGATTCTCCGTGATGCTCGTGAGCGTGCAAGTTGTTCTCGTGATGCATGCAATGCCCCGGCCAAGTCGGTGGTACCAAACCCGCGAAGCGCAAGCACGGTGTTCACCACGTCATCGCCAGACTTATGAACGTCTTGTGACTTCGCCGCAATTACGTCTTTTCCGAATACCAGCACGCTGTAGTCAGCTGGCTCACGGGCAGCAATAGAGGCTGCAGCCATTGCCGAATTAGCAAGTGGCTTGCCGCCCATCGAGCCACTGCGGTCGACCACAAGACTGATTGCTGTGCCTGGTCGTAGCCATCCGCGCACACGTAATTCATCGGCATCTACTACACCAGTTGCGCGCAATTCGTTTAGCGCATCCAAGCTTGCATCAATATCAATGTCGCCAGCATCGGGTTGATATTTGCGCAGCGACATTTTCCCAATTCCGCGCGGTCGAGGTTTTCCACTTTGTGCCAGTTCAATCAAAATTCGTCCGGCCAGTTTTCGTGCGAGTTCACGTAATGCAGGGTCGGTTGCAGCTGTTAAGTCGGCAAGCATCGACAACGTTTCATCTGGCGAATTCTGCATCGCCTCATCGAAAGCAACTTCGTCAAGTTCGCCAACTTCAGGAGAGATCTCTTCAAACCCTGAGTGCTTCGACAATTCTTTGCGTGATGTGGTGCGCTTGCTCGCCTGTTGCGCTGCCTGTTCGGCCTGCGCGCCTTCTTTAACTAACGGGAGTTCGTTGCCCCAGTCGGGGCGCCAGCTTTTCCCGCGTCGCCGTCTTCCGCTTTCACGCCAAACACATCTGCGAAAATTTCACTAATCACTTCTTCTGCGGTGCGCACACTTCCCTCGCGCAACTTCACCCGACCTGTAAGCGCCACAAGCGCGCTGTCTAATCCAATTGAGGTGGTTTCAACCGACGCATTACGCATCGCCGACAAACTCGCAGCAACAACTGCCGTATCAATTGCACCACGAACCGATGAACCAAAACGCAAGTCGGAATGATTCCGCGTGCGTCGTACCATTTCCACTACTTGGCCAACCCAGTCGCGCGACACCTTTGACTTGCTGTTCTGTTTCGTGGTTTCGCGAATCACGATTTCTACTTCGTCTGTCGCACTTTGATATGTCATTGCAACGCGGCACACGCGGTCGTACACCGCACTCGAAATACGTGCTGTGCCCACAGCATCAAACGGGTTCATTGCCGCAACAAGTCGAAAACCAGCAGCGCTTTTCACGGTGCCAAGTCGTGGAACCGTAATTTCACCTTCGCTCATCACGGTGATGAGCACGTTCAATGTTTCTTCCGGAATGCGGTTGATTTCTTCTACGTACAACAACGAACCATCACGCAATGCCGACACCAGTGGTCCATCAACAAACACATCCGCGCTGTAGCCATCCGTCAGCACTCGCGCAGGGTCGAAGTGTCCGACTAAACGTGCTGGAGTGAGTTCGGCATTGCCTTCAACAAAGGCGAACCCAACGCCAAGTGCTTCGGCAACAGATCGTAAAAGCGTTGATTTTCCTGTGCCCGGAGGGCCTTCCAACAAGATGTGGCGACCACCATGCAATGCAGCGACGACAAGTTCTAGTTCGCGCGCGCGACCAACAACCGAAGCTGCCGAAACGCGAAGAACGTCGCTTGCCGACGCTGCTGCCATGAGTGTGACTAACTAGTCGAACTTGATAACGCCACGGATGTTTTCTCCGTCACGCATTGCTCGGTAACCCTCGTTGATGTCGCTCAGTTTGTATTCCTTGGTGACAAGACCGTCGAGGTCGAGCTGACCTTCGCGATACAGGCCCATCAACTTTGGAATGTCGGAACGTGGGTTGCCCGAACCAAACAGCGAACCAACCAACTGCTTTTCCATCAAGGTGAGATCGAGCAAGCTCATGCCTGCACCAAACTCTGCTGCCGGGTGAATGTTGGTTACAACAACACGACCACGTTTTGCGGTGAGTGCCATTGCTTCGTGAATAACAGCGCCGTTACCAACGCCCATGGTCATAATCACTTTGTTGGCCATGGTTCCCCATGTCAATTCTTGCAACAGAGGCAACGCTTCAGCCATCGAGTTTGCAGTATGTGTTGCACCAAACTCCATTGCCTTTTCGCGCTTGAACTCCACTGGGTCAATTGCAACAATGCGCTTTGCACCAGCAATACGAGCACCCTGAATAGCGTTGGCACCAATTCCACCGGCACCCACAACGACAACTGTGTCGCCAGGTTTTACTTCTGCTGCATACACGCTTGAGCCCCAACCGGTAACTACACCACAACCGAGCAAACATGCGCGGTCAAGAGGCACATCTTTTTCAATCTTGATGCAACTTGCTTCGTGCACAACCGTGTGTTCAGCAAACGTTCCAAGGAGGCACATGATGCCAACGTCTTTCCCACCGGCGTGGTGACGCGATGTCTGATCACTAATTTGCTTTCCTGTTGCCATATACGCACCAAGGTCGCACAAGTTTTGGTGACCAGTGCTGCAGCTCACGCAACGACCACATGACGGAATGAATCCGAACACCACGTGATCGCCCGGTGCCAACCAACTGACATTCGATCCAACTTGTTGCACAACACCAGCACCTTCGTGACCACCGATAATTGGAAGTTCAAATGGCAAGTCGCCAGTAACCACGTGCTCATCGCTATGGCACATGCCGGAAGCGGCAAGCTTGACCAACACTTCGTTTGGACCCGGCGCATCAAGTTCAATTTCTTCGATTGTCCATGGAGCATTCAGCTCCCACAACACTGCTGCCTTCGTCTTCACACTGACCCCCTCGTCATGGTCGCCAAGCGCAGGGTGCGCCAGCGAGTTACTGGCTCTATTGTTGCCCAGCCATCGGCGCTGACGCTACCCCGAGCCCGCAGCCTGAGTACTGTGGACGGTGATGGACACCACAGCACCACTAGCCGTTGATACCGCCCAGGCCCAGACTGCAAGCCACGACAGCGTTTCCTCGGCAACCACCACACCGCACATCGTTGAAGAACTCCTCGTTGAGGAAATTTCCATCGACGGCATGTGTGGTGTGTACTAACCCGCAGACGTTTCACTATGACCGTCACCCTGGATTCAGCGTGTGAGTTGCACCCTCAAGTTGCACTTCGTCCTGAACCATTCGGAGCACTTGCCTATCACTATGGCAATCGCAAACTTGTTTTTTTGAAACACCCAGACGTCGTTGCTGTTCTGCGCGATGTTGCTGCACACGACACACTCGCCGACACGTTGGTTGCACACAATGTTGCACCAGAACGTTGGAATTCATTTGTGAGCGCACTCAGCTCACTTGAGACATCGGAGATTATTCGTGTCCGTCAGTAACTTAACCACACAACTCAAGGGCGGGCTTGACGCGCCAATTTGTTTGACATGGGAACTCACCTATGCATGCAACTTGCAATGCATCCATTGTTTGTCCAGTAGCGGTCGTCGCGACCCGCGAGAGCTTGACACTGATCAAGTGAAGAACGTTCTTGACCAGTTACGCGACTTGCAAGTGTTCTACATCAACATCGGTGGCGGCGAGCCAATGATTCGCAAAGACTTCTTCGAGATTCTTGAACATGCCGAGCACAACAACATTGGCGTGAAGTTTTCCACCAACGGCACTTACATCACTGCAGAAAATGCGAAGCGCCTTGCTTCCATGAACTACCTCGATATTCAAATCAGCATGGACGGCGTCGACCGTGCAACAAATGACGCCGTGCGCGGTGAAGGTTCGTTTGACACATCTATTGCTGCCATGAACCACTTGCGTGATGCAAACTTTGGACCGTTCAAAATTTCCGTAGTGATGACCCGACACAACGTTGATCAGCTCGATGCTTTCAAGCAACTTGCCGATAGCTACGGCGCGCAACTGCGTATCACGCGCTTGCGTCCTGCCGGTCGTGGTGCAGATACATGGAATGAATTGCACCCAACTCAGGCACAGCAACGACAGATCTACAACTGGCTTATTGCACATGGCGACAACGTGCTTACTGGCGACTCGTTTTTCCATCTCAATGCATTTGGTGAATCGCTTCCAGGTTTGAACTTATGTGGCGCTGGTCGCGTGGTGTGCCTCATCGACCCAATTGGCGATGTGTATGCATGCCCGTTTGTGATTCACGATCAATTCAAAGCAGGTTCGGTTCACGATGCGGGCGGCTTTGCGAACGTGTGGCGCAACAGCGATCTATTCCTCTCGCTACGCGAACCAGAGTCGGAAGGTGCATGCACATCGTGTGGCAACTATGACTCATGCCAAGGCGGTTGCATGGCGGCAAAGTTCTTTACTGGCTTGCCACTCGATGGCCCAGACCCAGAATGTGTAATAGGCGCAGGCGAATCCTTGCTGAAGAACGCAACCGTGACCCTCATTCCAAAACCGAGCATGGACCATTCGCGTAAAGTTTCGGTAACTATTGGGGGAAACAAGTAATGGACTTTTCATTGAACGGCGTTGAGCCGATTTATGTAGCGGGCGCAATTATCGTGTCCTACTTTCTCGGCACTATTCCAAGCGCGCTCATCGTTGCTAAGCGCGGCGGTGTTGATGTAACCGCAGAAGGATCTGGTAACCCTGGAACGTCAAACGTGGTTCGCCTTCTTGGTTGGAAGTACGGCCTCGTGGTGTTTGTATCCGATGTATTGAAGGGTTCTGCCTCGGTTGGTATTGCGTACTACCTCACACATCACTTCGGTGATGGTCTTAACGTTTCATACTTGGCGTATGCATGCGCATACGCAGCGGTGCTTGGTCACACGTTCCCCGTCACTCGTGGTTTCCACGGCGGTAAAGGCGTGGCAACAGGTGGCGGGACCATGTTCGTGCTGTACCCAGTAATGAGTGCAGTGTTGTGCACCTCGTGGTTCGTATTGCGCAAACTCACTGGCAAGTCTGCACTTGCTTCACTCATCATCACCATCGCAGTACCTGTGTATGTCATTGCCACTGTTGGATTCGGCGAACCAGACTCGTGGCAAATTGCTGCCGTACTTGGACTCGTTGGCATGATCATCATTCGTCACCTGCCAAACATTCGACGCATGCGCGCGAACGAGGAACTCGCCGCGTAAATTGCTCGCGCTTCCACCAATATGATTTCACTCATCAATGAGTTCTTTAACGGACTCAAGGATTTTTCTGATTCCTATTGGTTTTACGTCATTATCTTTGTTATCGCGGTGCTCGATTCCGTGATTCCAATCGTGCCCAGCGAAACATTGGTCATCATTGGTGGAGTTAGCGCTGGTTCGGGTTCGCTATCACTTGGAATCGTTCTGTTATGTGCAGCGACTGGTGCATTTATTGGCGACCATGTTTCATACGAAATTGGGAAAAAGGCGAGCGCATTTGTTACCCGTCGTTATGAACGAACCGAAAAGGGCGCAAAGCGACTCAACGCAGTTATTCACCACATCAATGAACGTGGTGGATTACTGCTTGTGACTGCTCGCTTTATTCCAGGCGGGCGAACGATCTTGACCCTGACCTGCGGTATTACCCACCAACGCCAACGATGGTTTTCGGGTTGGATTGCCGTCGCCACCATTATTTGGGCAACATATGCATCGTTGCTTGGGTTTATCGGCGGAAAGACATTTGCCGACAATCACACGCTGGCCTTTACCTTCGCTTTTGGTTGCGCCATTGGAGTTACGGGTGTGATTGAACTTGCGCGTTTCATTTTGAAAAAACGCAAGTCACAATAAGGCATGCCCAGTTCGCCAACGTGGCCTGAAATTCCACGCAATGCATGTGTCGTCATTCCCGTTGGCTCTTTCGAACAACACGGTCCGCACTTACCGCTCGACACTGATACACAAATTGCAGTGCACCTGTGTACCGCTGCCACAAAAGGCATCAACCACGTCGTTATTGCCCCACCGCTGTCAATTACCGCAAGCGGCGAGCACGCAGGATTTCCAGGCACTATTTCTATTGGCACCGAAGCTCTCACCACAGTGATCGTTGAGCTAGTTCGATCTTGTGATTGGGCAAGTGGCGTGATCTTGGTGCATGGTCACGGTGGAAACTTGGCAGCCGTACAACGAGCAAATACGTTGTTGCATTCTGAGCAACGCAACATCGCTAGTTGGTGGCCACGCATTCAAGGAGCCGATGCCCATGCCGGACACACGGAGACCTCGCTTATGTTGGCAATTGATCCGCGCTTAGTTCGTGCCGACAAATTGAACGTGGGCAATGTGCAGCCGATGAGCGAAGTGCAACATGACTTGCAAACACAGGGAGTGAAAGCAGTGAGTGAAAATGGAATTCTTGGGGACGCTCGCATGGCAACCGCAGAACATGGCGAACAGTTGCTAGCAATGCTCACCGAAGACCTGCGCGCATTCATTCACGCCACTTGCACGCAATGGAACACTGCGTGACAAGCACTGTTCGCTTCATCGCCGACAGTTCGTGGCGTCGGCCAGCAAACGGAAATGTTGTTCTTGCCGGTTCGCCACTGAAGTTGTTTTCCCTTTCGCAAGCCGGTCAGGCAATTGCCGAATGCATTGAGCGTGCACAGACTCTTCCTGTAGGTCATGAAGTCCTCACTGAACGATTGCTTGATGCTGGAGCAATTCACCCAGTTCCAAGCACAGTCGATTCTGCTCGCTTTGTGCTCAACACCGTTACTGCAGTTATTCCTGCCTGCATTCGCACTGCTCAAGAAGCAGAATCACTGCAGTCGCTCGTTACCTCATGCTCAGCACTGCATGGTGTTGTCGTCGTCGATGACTGCTCGCCACATGCACTTCCCAATCTTGGTGCGGCACGGGTAATCCGTCTCGAAAAGAACAGTGGACCCGCTGCCGCGCGCAATGCAGGTTTGGCGGTGGTTGATACTCAATTCATTGCCTATATCGATGTCGATGTGGCGATTTCCTCCGACACCATTTCGACACTGCTGCCCTATTTCGCAGACGACAAAGTCGCACTCGTTGCACCCCGTGTGAAATCCCCCACAACTGCAACCGTTCTTGGGGAATACGAAGCCGTCGCAAGTGTGCTCGACATGGGCGAAACCGAGGCTCGCGTGCGTGCTGGAACTCGCGTCAGTTACGTACCGTCTGCAATGTGGTTGTGTCGAACTGCATCGCTGCGCTCTATTTCTGGTTTTTCTGATTCACTTCGCTCTGGCGAAGACGTCGACGTGGTGTGGCGCCTCAACGATGCAGGATGGCGATGTCGCTACCAGCCACAAGCAGAGTGTTCGCATTTGCCTCGCACAACATTGCAGCAGTTCGCGCGACAACGCATGTCGTATGGAGAATCAGCTGCACCGCTCGCCAAACGACACACAGGGAAACTTGCGCCAGCAAAATTCAATGTGTGGCAAGCATCAACATGGCTCTTAGTTCTGCTCGGCATGCCATTCATTGCACTTGGAGTTGCAATTGTGGCTTCTGTATCAACTGCAAAGAAACTGAGAAGGTTTCCACAACTGCGTGATGAGAGTTTCCGCATCGCTCTGCATGGAACAGTACAAAGTGCTCAGACTGCTGCGAGCGCCATCAACCGCGTGTGGTGGCCAATTGCATTTGCGCTTGCATTATTTTCACAGCGATTACGAGTGCTGTTCGTAGCTGCAGCACTCGCGCCTGCCGTGTACGAATGGTGGACCAAGCGACCACATCTCGATGTCGTACGTTTTGTGCTCATCAAAATGTTGGACAACACCGCTTACGGAGCTGGCGTGTGGAAAGGCGTGATTGCTTCGCGAAATGTCGCGCCGCTTATTCCTACAGTGAAGAAGTCTGTAACGAACGAGGAGTGAAGTTATTGCATTCCTCACACACTTCTTGAGGAATAACACCAAATTTCATTAAATATCCAAATGCAATGCAACCGAGGCACACGGCAAATGCGCTTTCCAGAAACGCTGCGACAACGAGTGCTGCAATGACAAGTTGCGAAGCACCGAATGCACCTGTGATGTACAACACAGATGCGGTAATGGTGAATGCTGCTCCAACACCTTGAGCAAATCGTTTTGGTGGACCAGGAACAAATCGATGCTGGAGTGAAAGCTTCGGCGTAATCACCTGTGTTGCCAATCGACCAAGTGGGCTAAATGTTGGGCCGGCCAGCACGCGAGCAATGAACCCATAAGTCAACGGAACAAGAATCCAGCCATTGCCAGTGATCGCAAACGCGATGCCCATGAGAACTGCACCACCAGCAACGATGCGAGCCGATGTCTCATTCACAGGGTTTGGGAAACTGAAGATTTTCGCCATTCCATAAGCCTAAAGGTCAATTGTTGACTTAACAAGTCGGCTTTTAACCGGTTGCCCGCGATGCCCGAAAACAGTCAGATACCGTCAAGTGCAATGACTTTGTGCCTCACCGTGAATCGCCAAGCTTGGCTCGATCACGTTCGACTTACCGCTTCCCAGCACGGCACCACCCTGCCCGTAGTGAAGGGCAACGGCTACGGGTTTGGTCGCCCAATTCTGTTCGAACAGACAGCACATCTTGCTGAGCATGTTGCAGTGGGAAACGTCTATGAAGCCACAGATGTTCCCGCATCGCTTTCTCCTGTTGTGCTCACACCTGTTGGCTCACATATTCCACATTCGCTCCCAACACGCTCAGTACTCACTGTTGGATCGCTCGATCACGTTGCATCGCTTCGCTCACACAATTGGCAAGGCAGTGTGCTCATCAAGTTGCAGTCCACCATGCAACGCTTTGGCGTTTCCGGAGGCGACCTGGCTGCACTTCGTTCTGCATGCGAGCAGGCATCGCTCAATGTTGTTGGCTATTCAATACACCCTCCACTAAATAACAATGGACAAGACCGCAGTGGCGAAGTGTCGTGTTGGCTAGAACTGTTAACCGATAATTTGCCAATTCACGTCAGTCACCTCACTGCTGAGCAAATTGGTCTGTTGCGATCACAGTTTCCGAAGCGCACGTTTATTTCACGCATCGGAACGGCATTGTGGCTAGGTGACAAATCCATGATGAAACTGACGGCCGAAGTACTCGACGTTCATCAAGTTGATGGTGGAACAGCTGGTTACCGATCAATCGCACTTCCTGGATCTGGACATCTCGTCATTGTCGGTGCAGGATCGGCGCACGGAGTAAGTGAAATTGTGGGGGTAGGAAGTCCGTTTCATTTTGCACAGCAACGCATTGCACTTGTTGAACCACCACACATGCACAGCAGCATGCTGTTCTTTCCTGCAGGTCAAACCGTTCCGCGCATTGGCGATCAAGTTGACGTTCAGCAACCACTCACCCGCGTAAGCGCTGACACCATTTCGTGGGAATAACAAGCAACACAATTCGTCCACCTCGAATTCCGAGTTTGGACGTCACTCGCGCCATAGCTCTCGTTGGCGTGGTGATCATGAACTATCACGCCTACCTCAACACAGACAAGGCGTTTTACCCTCCGCATCCATCGTTTGCCGAGCGAGTGTTTAATCCACTATCTGGAATTCTGACCACTCGGTTTGCAGCAACATTTGTGCTCGTTGCAGGAATTGGCATTGCGCTTTTGGTGCAATCAGCAGTTCAGTCGGGAAACAGCGAACTTATCCACGCCACACAAATGAAGTTGGCTCGTCGGGGATTGTTTCTGTATGTCGTTGGCGCGGCTGTGCAGTGGATATGGCCGGGAACCATCCTGTTCTATTACGGCGCTTTCTTCCTCATTTCAGCGGTTATTTGCACATGGTCAAACCGCAGCCTCATTGCTGTCTCGGCAATATCAATTGCAGTTTCAACCGGACTTTCCGCTTGGCGTGGATACCAGTTCTTTCAGGGCAACTTCACGCAGTGGCTGTCACCCACCCCCAATTCCCCGCGAAATCTATTGATTCGAACGTTTGTTGATTACACGCATCCAGTTTTCCCGTGGATCACATTCATCTGCGCCGGAATCATTCTGGGACGCAACATTCATCGGCTCGCACAATTACGCACACGCATCATGGTGTGGTCCGGTATCACGCTGTTTATCACCTTTGTTTTTCGT
>CAITUB010000009.1 GCA_903895515.1 uncultured Acidimicrobium sp.
AAGATCCTCCCAGCCATCCACAACTGGAGTTCGGATGCAGGACGAATCGGCGATGGAGTGCCGGTAGGCGAAGGATTCGACTATTCATCAGACAACAACACCGAATGGATGTCTGTAGAAGAGCTGCAGAAATGGATTGCGGCGAACAAGGCGAAAATTGGTTCGTTTTAGCAACATGGTCATCCCCTACGCGCGTCAGTCAATTAGCGAACAGGACTTAAACGCGGTTGCGGAAGTTCTTCAGTCCGACTATTTGACTCAAGGCCCGGTAGTTCCTGCATTTGAAGATGCAGTTGCACAACTTGTTGGCGCAAAATATGCAGTTGCTGGAAACAGCGCAACATCAATGTTGCATCTTGCCTGTCTTGCATTGGGCGTGACCACAGGAGATCTCGTGTGGACCTCCCCGAACTCCTTTGTTGCTAGTGCGAACTGCGCTCTTTACTGCGGTGCCGAAATCGACTTTGTCGACATCGAAAGTGAAACCTTCAATATGAGCGCGACTGCGCTAGCAGCCAAACTCGAACTTGCAAAGAAATCAAACCGATTGCCTAAAGTAATTATCCCCGTTCACATGGGCGGACAATCCTGCGACATGCAATCAATTGGATCGCTTGCACGGCAATACGACATCAAAGTCGTTGAAGATGCTTCACACGCCATTGGTGGGACGTATAACTCCCAAAGAATTGGAAACTGTGCACACAGTGACATCACCATTTTTAGTTTCCACCCCGTAAAAATCATTACGTCTGGAGAAGGCGGAATGGCCACTACCCAGGACGAAGGTTTGGCGCACGACATGCGCATGTTGCGTAGCCATGGAATTACACGTGATGAATCTGAGTTTGAATTCACTAATGACGGACCTTGGTATTACGAGCAACAAGAACTTGGGTTTAACTATCGATTGACCGACATTGCTGCTGCATTGGGTTTAAGCCAATTGCAAAGAATTGATTCGTTCATCCAGCAACGTAACTCGATTGCCGCTCGTTACAACGAAGCATTTGCATCAACGCTTGTAGCAGCTCCACATATCGCTTCGAATTCCGTCTCAGCGTTTCATCTGTACATCGCACGATGCGACTTTGAAAACCTGAAGGTCACCCGAGTTCAGCTATTCCAAAAGATGAAGGACATGGGCGTGTTGCTCAACCTTCATTACATTCCCATCTATCGCCAGCCATACTTTGCAAAGATGGGTTTTGATCGAAAAACATTCCCAAATGCAGAGCGCTATTACGCACAGGCTTTCAGCATCCCGATGTATGCAGACCTAACTGAAACCGATCAAAACACGGTGATTTCTAGCCTTTTGAATGCGCTTTCAACCCAATAGGGTTGAGGGCTAATGAATCGAATTGTGCTCGGTGGAGCCCAACTTGGTCTCCCGTATGGAATTTTGAACGGTGGAGAGACACTCAGTCGCGAAGAAGTTGCACGCATTCTTGACACTGCAGCCGGTCATGGGATTGATGCAATTGATACAGCAATCGCCTATGGCCAGTCGGAATCAGTAATTGGAGAGACTGCACAAAATCGATTCAAAATCATCTCAAAACTGCCTCCGATTCCACTAGATGTGTCCAATGTTTCTCAATGGGTGCGCACACAAGTAGATGCATCGCTCTCCCGATTGAAATGCACATCGTTGAATGCACTCCTACTCCATCGCTCACAGGATCTGACCGATGCCCATGGCGCCGAACTGTATGCCGCAATAAATTCGCTAAAGGTTGAAAAAATCATTCAACGTTTTGGTGTTTCTATTTACACACCGGACGAACTCAATGGCATTATCGGAACATTCGATATTGATGTAGTGCAAGCACCTTTGAATGTGTTTGACCGCAGAATTCTTGGAGTCATTGATCAGCTAACAGCGCTAAACATTGAGGTGCATGTTCGATCGGTATTCCTACAAGGTGTTCTCATCGCCAAGCCCGAAAATCGACCCCAAAGATTTCAGCCATGGTCTGATCATTTCGCGCGGTTTGACGAATGGGTGCTTTCCTCAGGGGTATCAGCAATGGCATGTTGTCTGGGATTTGCTCTCCAGCAGTCAGGTGTTGCGAAGTTGGTAATTGGAACTACCAGCCCAGAATCGCTCACTGAAATCATGACTTCTATTCCAAACATGAAGTTGGAAGTACCAGCAGACCTACAGTCTTCAAGTGAACAATTGATTGATCCACGAGTCTGGAGTGTTGCATGAAGATCGTTGCAATAGTTCAAGCCCGACTCGGATCAACACGTTTACCCAACAAGGTCCTCGCCCCAATTGGAGATGTTCCACTCATCGAGTTTTTACTTGGTCGCTTATCGAAGTCTGAGCGTATTTCCAAAATCGTTTTGGCTACTTCAACTAACGAAATTAATAATCAACTTGCCGTGGTGGTTGAAAATTTGGGATATCAAGTCATTCGCGGATCGGAGAACGATGTTCTTAAACGTTACGTCGATGCCGCAAAGGCAACAAACGCAGACGTTGTCATCCGTATCACGGGTGATTGTCCATTTGTCGATCCACAATTGATTGACGAAATGCTTGAAGATTTTGTTGCATCAAATATCGACTACATGTCGAATACCGATCCACCAACATTCCCAGACGGCTTTGATATTGAGATATTCAAAAAGAGTGCACTATTGCAGTCAG
This sequence comes from uncultured Acidimicrobium sp., assembly GCA_903895515.1. Lineage (GTDB taxonomy): Bacteria > Actinomycetota > Acidimicrobiia > Acidimicrobiales > Ilumatobacteraceae > UBA3006. The sequence continues at coordinate 2,663 of CAITUB010000009.1, forward strand.
CCGAGATTGCAACTTCGCCTTTTGAACGGGAACATGTGACCCCGTGTCTTCGAACCAACTCTCTGTTCTCGCACAAAAACAAAGCTGCTGCGGTTGATGCATCCCATCTTCGCCTAACTGTCGACGAGCAACGAGATCTAGACGTAATTCGTGGCATTGCAAGCCACTTTGAATCTCGAACCGACTTTTCATTATCCGAAATTCTTGATGCG
>CAITUB010000010.1 GCA_903895515.1 uncultured Acidimicrobium sp.
GTCCTCGCACACATGTGCCACATGAACCCAACTGCAACAGGAATCCTCATGGACAACGAATTTATCGATCAGGTTGACGAAGACCTCAATAACAGTTCTACAGCGCCAGCCACAAAAGGCGATATTCATAACCTTGCACTTCGGGTAGAGCTGCGAATTATGAAATCTGAATCCGCACTTATCGAGCGGATCTCCGCAGTGAGAGATCAGTTGGATAGTCGGATAACCGAAACAAGCGAACGACTTGGCAACCGCATAACCGAAACAAGCGAACGACTCTCCACAACTAACGAGCGAATTACATCACTTGAGTCCTCGCTAAAGGACTACATGTATGCCACTGGATGGAAATTCTTTGGAGCAACGATAGGAGCAATGGGAGTTATGTTTACCGTGTTTGGAATGTTCACCAATTCAACAATGAAGTAATTACTCGTTCGTATTCGCAGCTTCTGATTCTGCAATCTGCTTACGAACGTCATCCATGTCAACTTTGCGAATTGCTTCAATCAATTGGTCAAGCGAAGCAGCAGGCATTGCACCAGGCTGACTGAACAGCATCACACCATCGCGAAACGCCATGATCGTAGGAATCGACTGGATACCCATTCCGCCTGCAAGTTCCTGATTGTTTTCCGTATCAACTTTTGCAAAACGAATGTCGGCGTTTGCTTCTGCAGCTTTTTCAAAGATTGGTCCAAACATCTTGCACGGACCGCACCACTCTGCCCAGAAGTCCACCAACGTGATTCCGTCGGCCATGACAGTTTCTTCAAACGTTTCGACTGTGAGATTAATTGTTGACATGGTGGCTCCTGACGTGATTATTGAACCTCTAATTTACAGTCAAAACCAATTGTTAATCGCCTTCACTAAACCCTGGCGTTGCCTTTAGGCCAGCGATCAATTCAGCTATCTCCGCTTGAGTCAGCTTCGCCTCAGGGTGACGTCCAAACGTGGTGTAAAAACTTGGCGGCATTGAACCATCTTGAATTACTTCTATCGTGTCTTCTCCGCGTTCTCCTGAGTTCCATTCCTGATAGTTCACCTTGCTGCGACCTTCGTCAACATGGCTCTGAACCATCCATGAAATTGGCGCAACTGATGCGTACGACGGATACTCAACTTCATTCGAATGGCATCCAAAACATGCGCGCACCATAAGTTCGCGAGTGCGTGGTGACGACCATGCTGGTTCACCGTTAATTGGTGGGTTCGTATGATTCTTTCCGTACGGAATTGCCTGAATAACAATGAGCGTTCCAACTGTGGCAGCAAAGAACACCAGCAACAAACGAGTATTTGTCGTTGATTTATCTTTGTTTTTGTATACATACAACAGCGTTGGACCTGCAATAAAGGTTGTGAGCACGATGTAGCCAATTGGTGGCATTCCAATGAGAATGCTGACAATTAAGAACACCAATGCAAATGCAATGACAACACTTGAGGCAATTTTGTATTTCTTTATTTCACGCAACAGCCACGATAAGAATTTGATTGCCATGTCCATAAGGTTTTTCACAATAAATCTCCCTTTTTGCCATCGAGTCGTTCGCGCAGGAAATCGGCATGCCCGCAGTGTCGGGCATATTCTTCAATCATGTGGATGAGTATCCACCGTAGCGATACTGGCGCCCCTGTCTTGGTGCGGGTGGCTAAAGACACATCTTCAGGGACCTTCCCCTCAATGGCACTGCGGGATTCAGCAATCGCATGCTGCAGCACTTCAATTCCTTCACTCAAAGTTGCAGCCTCTGGAAATTCAAAATCGCCGTCTGCTGTTCCTATTGCGACTCCATCAGCAGCAAAAAAATCTGGAAGTTCGGATTCATTTAGCAGTATTCGTCTAAACCAGTGTCGCTCTACTTCGGCCATGTGTCGCAACAACCCAAGAATCGAAAGATTCGATGGCTCCACCGCATGGCTGCGAGACTGTTCATCGGACAGTCCGGTTGCCTTGGCGACGAGCACTGCCCGGTACTGATCGAGGAACTCATTCAGCATGTTCAATTCAGCATTCATCTACTTGTGAATGTTAGCAACAGTTCAATTGTTGTTCACCTAAACATGAACTCACATCAAGGTTGAAATGTAACAATTTCATTGTGATTCGTTTTCGACGAACCTCCTCGGCGGTTCATGTGCGACGCCGTGACCTTTTTGCTTACTCTGACTTTCGACTTGCCATCGGAGGTCAACTCCTTTCGCAAGCATCCGATGCGCTGACGTCTTTTACTCTCGCGGAAATCTTAGTTTTTTCATTCAACTCAAGTCCGTCGTTAATTGCTATGGCCTCAACTTTGTTAATGAGCGCAATTCCCCTCGTAGTAGTCGGCCCAATCGCGGGACACCTTGCTGACAGGTTTAACCGCAAGTCAATACTGGTGAATGGTCACCTTGCTCGTGCAGTCATTGCTGGAAGCGCTGCAATTTCAGTGCTTCCACGATTTCATGCTTTCGGTTATGTCGCCTTTGCATTACTACTTGGATTAACCCGTATTTTGTATACAGCGCGCGCAACAGCCTTCCCTCAGCTTGTTCGAAAACACGAACTTGTAGCAGCAGACTCAATGTCGTTGATCGTCGCAGTTTTCGCTGGCTCTATAGGTGCCGGTATCGGCATGTCAACAGCGCACCACTATCCAGTATTTGCACTTCTTATTGCAGCTGGCGGACAACTTATGGCTTCTCGTCTGTTCAGCTTTATGTCAACGGACCTCGGAAAAGGCACATCCAAAAACTCACGAGGACACTTACTTTCTGCAATCAAACAATTAAAGAAACAAAAGACGAAGTTTGCAATTTACGCAACAGCAAGTCATCGCTTGATCTTGGGAATATGCATTGCCAGTATTTCGCTTCTTGTCGACGCTTCATACGGACTTCATACAACTGGTTATGTAGCGGTTCTTGGTTTTTCTGCTACTGGTGCGTTCATCGGATCTGTTACTGCAGAATGGATGTCAGAACATTTCCCCCGTCGTTCAATTACTGTTATTGCCTTTGGCGGATCTGCAATAGTGATCTGTGTTGCAAGTTTTGCGACAACACCTCGAGTGGGACTCTTTGCAGTTTCAATTGCTTCATTCCTATTTCAGAATTTGCGCGTTCGGTCTGATGCAACAGTTCAATCCAATGTGTCGCAATCCAACATGGGCCATGTTTTCGCTGCATACGACATGTTGTACAACCTGGCTTTCATCGCAGGCGGAATCCTTGGAATCGCCCTCAGCGGATCGTTGAGCTATTCAGCAGTGCTTGGCTGTGCAGTTGCGGGCTTTGCGGCAATGTCCTTGGTATTCGCGGTCATTAACGACGGTAAAAGTGAACTTGAATCGGCAAACAAAATTCATCCTTCAGCCTGGCCAATAGTCGTCCAGGTCGCTGCAATCGCCCAATAGTTCACGCTTCAACTTCGTAAACCCGCACTTCACATCTACAGTGAAGGTCATGAAGATTCTTGTCATTACCGCTCACCCAGACGACGTCGACTTTGGTGCAGGCGGAACAGTAGCCACCTGGGTTTCTGATGGCCATGAAGTGGTGTATTGCATTGCAACCGATGGACAAGCTGGCGGGTCAGATAACACCATCACACGCGATGAAATGGCTCTTATTCGTCGACAAGAACAAACTGCTGCTGCCAACATTCTTGGTGTTACTGAATTGCATTGGCTTGGATTTCCAGATGGCGCTTTGGTCCCTGACTTGAACTTACGTCGTGAAATCAGCGCAGTCATTCGGATCGTTAGACCAGACCGCGTGCTCACACAGTCTTCAGAGCGACGCTACGACCGCATCTACGCATCGCACCCCGATCATCTAGCGACCGGCGAAGCAGCACTGTGTGCCGTGTACCCAGATGCGCGTAACGAGTTTGCGTTTCCGGAATTGCTCAGTGAACGCGGGCTTGCACCACACAGTGTTCCTGAAACATGGATTATGGCTGGACCAAACCCGAAGCATTTCATTGACACCACCGACATGCTCGACAAAAAAGTTGAAGCGTTGCTGTGTCATGCAAGTCAGCATCAAGAACCAGCAGAATTACCTGCGCGAATGCGCGGATGGGGCGAGCAAATTGCTCAGGCTGGTGGTTTGCCTGCAGGCAGAACAGCCGAAGCGTTTCTAGTAGTAGATACGAAGTAGTTCTTCGCTACGGAAGAACAGTGGTTTCGGTTGGCACCGTGACAGCCGACGGATCCAGCGTTGTATCCACTGGAACAGTTGTGTCGACAACGGTAGTTTCCGGAGCAATAGTTGCAGGCGGATCAGTTTTTGCCACATCAGGAATGGTGACATACGAGTAATTTTTGACCGGCTGTGGTTGACCAAGCCAAAATCCGAACGACACTAAGAAAACTAGAATTGAAAACAGCGTTGAGTTGCGTGGTCGACGAATTTTCATGCGGTTACTCCACCACTCACCTTGATTGCTGCGTATGTGCTTCGAAGTTCTGCTGCAATCCTGCGACGAAGCTCTCGCTCCACTTTCCACTGCTGTACAGGCAGTGACCTACCTGCAACGCGCACTTCAACATCGGCCTCACCCAAGCTGTCAACGCCTTGCACGCTTGGAACTTCAATCAGCATTTCAGCAAACTTCGGATCGCGAGCCATCTCCGCACATACGCGATCAATACGAACAATTTCCTTTTCAATATCGCTTTCGCGCGGCAACGGGACAGTCACCAATACGCGTGACCAGTCACGCGACATATTCACGTTCTGACGCAATTGACCATTCGCGATGCTGATGAGATCACCGTCGAATGTGCGGATTTTGGTAACACGCAGCGTTACCTCTTCTACCCGACCTTCTGCCCATCCCACGATGCCAAAAGGTCCAAGTCGCACAATGTCACCGACACCGAACTGGCGCTCAGCGATGATGTACAAACCAGCGATGATGTCTCCAACCATTTGTTGCGCACCGAAGCCCAATCCGGCGCCGGCAACCGAGCCAAGGAACACCAATGCCGACGACGGAAGGTTGAGCCTTAAAAATACCGACGTTGTAGCAACAGCTATGACAATGAAATTGATGCCCCACCGCAATGCACCAAGCACTGCTGCACGGTGCGCACCTGTAGACAACGTGGACATATCAGAATTGTCAGGATTGCGACTCTTTACGCTCAAAATCTGCTGATCAGCAATGAACGCAACTAGTCGCATCACGACGTGCGCGCCTGAGATGAACATGACTATTGCGACCAGGTCGACACGCAACCATTGCGAAACGGTGTCTTTGCCAGTGGCGGCAACTAATACGGCTATTGAATGCATCGCCACAAGACTACGAGAACCACAGCTAGTGACGGTGGCATGGCACAATTGAAAAATGGACACTGAAATCAGCAAACTACGCAGGCTCAACCTCATCGCAGGACTGCTTCACCTTGTTTCTCTCGTTGGAATAATCGTGCTCTCCAATGACGCTTCTATGCCGGTACGCGCCACGTATCTCACCGACGCCCCAACGCTCGATGCGTTCTCAGACCCTGTGCATCTGTTCAATCTCAACATCAGCTGGATGATTGGCGCATTCTTAGCGTTATCAGCTTTCTTTCACTTTTTGATTATTAGTCCAAAGTTTTTCCCTCGCTACAGCGCTGGACTAATCGCTCGCCACAACTACTTCCGCTGGGTTGAGTACTCGCTTTCTTCATCACTCATGATCGTGGTCATTTTGCAGCTCAACGGTGTTTCTGACTACATCGCACTTTCTGGAATGTTTGGCGTGAACGCATCAATGATCTTGTTTGGATGGTTGCAGGAGAAATATGTAAAACCTGGAAGCGGCGACATGTTGCCGTTTTACTTTGGTTGCATTGCTGGAGCAGTTCCTTGGATCATGATTGCAATCAACATCTTTTCGCCTAACGGGCCTGCGGAATCGGCAACGCCAGGTTTTGTCTATGGAATTGTGATTTCTCTATTCCTCTTGTTCAACAGTTTTGCACTCGTGCAATGGAAGCAATACAAGGCACAAGGAAAATGGGCGAACTACCTTCACGGAGAACGTGCTTATATCGTTTTAAGTTTGATTGCGAAGTCTCTACTTGCGTGGCAAATTTTTTCCGGTGCGCTGGCCGTCTAATCACTGCCTGAAATAACCAGCACTGCATCAACTCCGCCTTTAGGTGACTCTCGAAGTTCAACTGCGAGACCACCCGCTTGAGCGAGCTGCGCAACAATGGCAAGCCCAAGTCCGCTTCCTTGCCTCCTGTTGGAGTCCAATGAGTTTCTCCAGAACCTGTCAAAGGCTCGTAGTCGCTGCTCATCGGTAAGCCCACGACCTTCGTCACGAACAATGATCTCAATGTGCGAACCGACTTCATTGGCAATGATCGAAATAGTTGAACCCTCAGAAGAAACTTCAAGGGCATTATCCATGTAGTTGTCGATTATTTCGGTGAGTGCAAGAGAATTGCACTGAGCAAAAATCCACGGCTTCACTTCTGTAGTAATTGCAATATTGCGCTCATCAGCTAAGTAATGCCACTCACTCGCTTTGTTCTCAATTACTTCAGAAATATTGATCCGCTCTTTTTCCAACATCGCGCCTTCAGACCGTGCGAGATGGAGAAGCTGTTCAACTAATTTTCCTAGTCGATCGGTCTCTGCAAGAGCTGCGTCAATATGGTCGTGGGCGATTTCCGGCGAAACCTCCACCTGATCGCTCGCCTGTTCCAAACGCAAGCGCAACGAAGTTAACGGGGTGCGCAACTGGTGCGAAGCGTCGCCAGCAAAAGCACGCTGACGTTCAATAAGTCCACCAAGCCGCAATGCCATGGCATTAAACGACCGGGCAAGTTGCCTGGTTTCCTTTGGACCTTCTTCTTCTGCATAAATCGACAGGTTTCCCTTAGCCAATTCGTCAGTCGCCTCGCGCAATTTCAGCAAAGGTCGAGCAACACCACGAGCGAAAATGATCGCCACAACAATTGCCATGAGCACCGAAAACAAAGCTGACATCAATACACCGCGCAAACGCGAATTCACGTCTGCATCAAGAACACTTTGTGGATACGTAATACGCAGCACGCCAACAACGTTTGGACCTGAGAATATGGGAACCGCCACATAAGCGAGTTCGCCACCAATGGAGTTAGACATGCGCGTTCCCGATGTTGCATCTCCAAGAAGTGCAGTCGCAATTTCTGGGCGCGACACATAGTCGGCGCCGATTGTCACCGTTGGATCATTGCTTGCGAGCAAGTAGCCCTTAGCGTCCACGACAACAATCGTTCCATCACTGAGTAGTGAATATTCATCCATAATTTCCCGAACCTGCGTCTGCGTATCCGCAGTGTTTGTACCCAGAATCGGTGAAAGCTTGGCGCCATAGGTGAACGCATCACGTTCAATGGCCGTAACCGTTCGGTCGCGTTCAATTTGTGAAAGATGTCGAGCAAGCGGAATATCGTGTGCGAGCAAAACTGCCAACACCAAGCCCACCATTGAAAGAATTAGGCGTTTTCTCATTCGGGAGATTCAAGGCGGAAACCAACGCCACGAACTGCTTCAATCCAATCTGCATTCCCCAGTTTTTTTCGAACCGCTGCCACATGAGCATCCAAAGTTTTCGTCGGGCCATACCAATTGGCGTCCCACACCGATTCCATAATGTCGGTACGTCGATGCACAATGCCCGGGTGCTCTGCCAAGTACGCCAGCAAGTCAAACTCCTTGGTGGTGAGTTCAACTTCTTTGCCACTCATATACACACGACGCGTTGACAGATCGAGTTTCAGATTGCCGATCTCCAAAATTTCAGACGCTGGTAAGTCCACAGCGACACGCCTTCGCGACACTGCGCGAATTCGCGCAATCAGTTCACGAAGACCAAACGGCTTCGTCACATAATCATCTGCGCCAATTTCTAATCCAAACACGCGATCAATCTCTTCGTCACGTGCGGTCAGCATGATGATCGGTACCTGGCTCTTTTGCCGAATACGCCTACAGACTTCAAATCCGTCAAAATCTGGAAGTCCAATATCCAGCAACACAACATCTGGAATTTCGGCGGCAACAGCATCGGCTCCGTTGGAAACACGTCGAACTGTCATTCCTGAGGTTGCCAAACCACTGATAAGTGATGCTGCAATCGCATCGTCGTCTTCAACCAAAAGAATGTCCATACCCCTATTGTCACCCAGTTTCATGCCCAGCACCACATCCGTTCGTTCGTGAGGGATAGTCCTAATCTTTGGACAAAAAATGGATATGGCTAAGGACTGTGCTGGAAGTGACCGTTATATGGTTATGCCTATGAAAACCTCCATTGCATCAACCATCTCGATAGCTGGTGTCGTAGCAGCAGGTGCCTTTACCTTTGCGGTAAACAGCACCATGTTGACCTCGGTATCAACGTCAGCCGAGATGGCCCCTGTTGATGCAGCGGTTTTGGCACCAGGAACCACTGGGCTCACCGTTCTTGCGCCACCACTTACTGTTGTTGTTACGGGTGCCGATTCGGGCTCGGGAGTTGGATCACAAGCGGTAGCTGGCGATCGTTCTGCTCCTACTTCTTCAAGTTCTTCATCTTCGTCTAGCTCCATTGCTCCAACCACGACAGTGCAAGTTGGGTCATCAACTGTTTCGAGTTACAGCATTCAAGGAGCCGCTTCTGTGCAACTTGTGCAATCGACTAACGGATTGTCGGTTGGCTCAGTGAACCCACAGAGTGGTTTCATTTATAACTCTGAAAGTGTTTCAGCAACTCGCGTTGTCGTTACTTTGACAAGTTCCACTCAAAAGCTGAAGTTCAACGCAGAACTCATTGGCGGTCGAGTGGTGACTTCTCTGATCTCGAGTGAAGTGACAGCAGTAGTAGCTCCAGCAGCCACTGCAGCACCGATGATCGCGTCGACTCCTGCACCTGCAAGCACAACTGCACCACGGGCAAGAACCAAAAAAGAGGAAGACAAGCACGAGGATCACGAGGATCACGACGATGACTGAATCACGAGCACCTAAGCGCGATAAGCACCCAGCACGTTCTGCGCGCATTCTTTCCACTGGTCTTGCACTTACTTCAACACTTGGTCTGAGTGCTGCGTACACACTTGCAGCACAAGCAAAGGCTTTGAACAACGTTGGCATGAGTGACCCTGCAGCCGCAGTGGATCCAGCTCTTGTGCCAGCGGGATCAGTTGCACAAACACCTGCAATTGCTCCGACAGCACCAGCTGGTGCATCACCAGTTTCCGGTCAATCATCGAACAAAGCCGGCGGGACACGACAAGTCGTGTCTTCACCTTCTGCTGCAACACAAACCCCCGTGAGTGCAGCAGCACCACAAGACGCTGCAGTAGTTGTGATCCAAGTCCCTGTATCTGCAGCTTCCCCAGCTCCTATTGCTGCGGCACCAGTTGCGGCTGCTCCAGCCCCTGTTGCGGTGGCACCGACGCCTGCACCGGCCCCTGCACCCGTTGTTACGGTCGCACCGAAAACATCCAGCTCTAAATAACACCACTTAGGCTGAGGCCTACATGACCAAGCACACCGATTCGTTTCCGTGCATGGGCAACACCGCAAACATTGTGGTGATTGGCGATCAACAACTTCTTCGTAAAGCTCGTTTGCGCCTAGTTGACCTAGAAAACAAATGGAGCAGGTTTATCGATACGAGCGAAATTTCGCTAATCAACAACTCTGATGGAAAAGAAATGTACGTCAGTGCCGACACCGTCACCCTGGTGCGTTACTTGGTAGATGCGCAAGCACGAACACACGGGCTATTTGACCCATCGTTGCTACCTGCGCTTATCGGTCTTGGCTATGGCGTTTCGCGCGTAGATAGTTCAATGAAATCTGACATTGCGCCAAACGCGCAATGGGCAATACCGCTCAATGAAACACGAATTGATTCTGCAAGTGGCGCCGTCCGACTTCCAAGTGGAGCAACGCTTGACCCCGGTGGTCTTGGCAAGGGCTTGGCCGCAGACATTGTTGCTACCGAGCTCATCTCGCTTGGTGCAACTGGTGTCTGCGCAAGCATTGGAGGCGACATGCGAATTGCTGGAGATAGCGAAGGTGCTGGCGGTTGGTCAGTTGCGGTTGAATCACCATTTGATGAAA
>CAITUB010000011.1 GCA_903895515.1 uncultured Acidimicrobium sp.
ATGTTCGTGGCTGCCGAGCCAACCACTCCATTGCATCGCGTGTTGGCTGCTCTTGGTCCAAAAATGTTGAAGTTGGCAGGCGAGCGCGCCGACGGCGCGCACCCGTATTTCACTACTCCGAAACACACGGCAGTTGCTCGCGAAATTTTGGGTAGCGGCCCAACACTTGCGCCAGAGCAGGCAGTCATTTTGGAAACTGATGCAACAAAGGCGCGCGCAATTGCGCGCAGCTACATGGGCACGTACACGCGTTTACCGAACTACGCCAACAACTTGTTGCGCGAAGGGTTCACCGAAGACGACATTAAAAACCAAAGCGACAAGTTGGTGGATGCAATTTGTGCATGGGGAACACTCGACGCGGTTCGCGGTCGCATTAAGGAACATCTCGACGCAGGTGCGTCACATGTTTCGGTGCAAGTGCTTACCGAAGGTTTAATTGAATTGCCATCAACTCAGTGGCGCGAACTCGCCACGCTGTTGCCAGAGTTTCGCTAAACGCCAAGCACGCGCTTTTGCAGCTTGCGCATTCCTGCAAGCCAGCGATCGCGCTCGGTTGCTTTCAACGCCATGTATTGCGCAACCTCTGGGTGAGGCAACACTAAAAACGTTTCTGCACGAATGGTGTCAACGCAGGCTTGCGCAACTTCTTCAGGTTCCAACACGCCACCGGCTACTCGAACCACGTTGCCCGAAGGGCCGTCGTTGCTGTTGTCTGCGCCTTTCAACATGTTGGTGTTTACGCCTTGTGGGCATAGGCAGCTGACCAAAATTCCACGGCCGCCGTAAGTAATCGACATCCATTCGGCAAACGCAACAGCCGCGTGTTTCGTCACGGTGTACGGGGCAGAACCAATTTGTGACAGCAGTCCAGCAGCAGAAGCCGTGCTGCAGAAATATCCTTCGCCGCGTGCAAGCCAATCGGGCAACAAGTATTTTGCGGCCCAGCGATGTGCGTTGAAGTTAATGTCGAACGCGGTATCCCAATCTTGTTCGCTGGTCGACAGGTCGCTACCTAGTCCAACTCCGGCGTTGGCGAAAAACAAATCAATTTGTCCAAACTTTTCAATTGACGCACGAACTAATTCAGCATTTGCTTGTTCGGTTCCCAGGTTTGCGGCAACTGCAAATGCGCTATTTGGGCGAACGGCGTTCAATTTCGCCACAGTGGCTTCAAGTGGCGCCGCCTCGCGGTCTGCCAGCACCACATTGGCTCCCTCGGCGTGGAAGCGCTCTGCAAGCGCTTTTCCAATTCCGCCGGCGGCACCTGTGACGACAGTTACTTTTCCCTGTAATTCCATGGTTGTGATGTTATGCACATAGTCATGTCTTCGTAGCACCGGTCGGGTATGGTCAAGGACATGACCGAAGCCCGCGATGCAGCAGTAATCACCGAAGCCCTTACCGTCATCGACAAGGCGCTTGCCGAAATGCTCAACCGTGAATTGGTATCAACCGACGAAGTAGCAGACTTGCTGCTCGACGTTCGCGTGTTGCTTACTGCGAACGCTTCTTCCACCACGCAAGCCTGAAGCGTCGTCGCTTCGTAGGCGCATTGTCGCCGCGTGATGTTGCCGAATTCTTCGGCGCATAATTTGCTAGTTCTTGCATCGACTGTTCGATGCACTGTTTCAACAACACAGGGTAGGCAACCGCTTCGCTGTCAACGTTGAGACCCATGTCCAAACTGCCGTTGTAACTGAGCATGGTCAGGTTGAAGGCAACGCCGCCTAGTGGCCCAAGCGGGTAGTTCTCGAGCACCAGTCCGCCACAGATGTACAGCGGTATTCCGGCTCCGCGAACATTCGATGTGGCGAAGTCAACCGTTTGGCTCTGCGTGCGGGCAATGCGTGTGAGAACCGAAGTGGGCAACAGGCTGGATGCTGTTGCCAAGGTGTCGAGTTGTGCGTTCTTTGAACCCTCACGCGCCGAATTGATCAATTCACTAATGGCTGCGAATCGTTCGGTAATGGGCATGTCGCCAGTTGGCACCAACATGCGCACCAACGTGAATGCGTTTCCGCCAGAGTCTTCATTGCGCGTACTAATGGCCATGCTGGTGCGAAGTGATTCAACCGGCATGCCAAGTTTGCGGTGGTAGCTGCCAGCAGCGTCGGCAGCAGCGGTGAGAAACGCAGTGTTCAACTTGCCACCAAGTGCACGTGAGGCATCCATCATGGTGCGGTATGGCGCGCGCAGCGTTTCGGTTTGGCGTTGCAACGAACGTTGTGTCCACAATGGCGAACGCGCAGGGTCAACGCTGTTTAGTTCGTTCATCAGTCCGCGCACAGTCGCTGCGGCTTGCGTGCCAAGTGCTGGCAGTTGCGATGGGTCTTGCAATAACTCGCGCACTTGTCGCAATGCGCCAAGTGGTGCGCGCATCACGTCTTGAAATGATGAGTTCAGTAAGTCGGAAGCAGATGACGTGCTTGGCTCTGGCTCGCTAAACAGCGCAGGGTCAAGTGGTGGCGGTGGGTTTGCATCGCGTTCAAGGTCAAGAAACTGCATCGACAGTGCAACGCCACCTTGGCCATCAGTAATGGTGTGGTGCAACTTTTGAATGACAGCCGACTTGCCGCCTTCAAGTCCATCGATCACCGTGAATTGCCACAGTGGGCGAGTGCGGTCGAATGCGTCGGCAACAAGCAGTGTTGCAAGATCCAGCAGTTGGCGCATGGTGCCAGGGGCTGGCAACGCCATTCGTCGAACGTGATGCGAAATGTTGAATTCGGTGTCTGCAACCCAACGCGGTGGGCCTAGCGATGCAGGCGCTGGTTGCACGCGCTGACGCAACCGCGGAATAACTCGCGAAGCACGGTCCATTCGCGCAACAAATGCATCGAAGTTTGGCGCACGATCAAGAATGGTGATGTTGGCAAACGTAGAAGTAAGGAACGGATCTTTTTCTGCTCTCCACATCAATGCCTCGGCATCGCTCATGCGATCTTCAAAGCGAGGCATGTCGTGGTTCATCGAGGAACCGAAGTGTGCTTGAACTCGTTCAGTATGTCCCAACCGATGTTGTCAAGAATGCGATCAATAGTTGACGTCGCAAGTTGTGCGTCTCCCAGTGGGCGGTCCAGTAAACGAACGAACACAGCCTTGCTGCCAACAATGAACGTTGGTACACCCCACACCGAATGCGTGCGTCCGTATGACGTGTGCTCTTCCTTTATGGTGGCAAGCGGGCGACCACTGTCTACTTCTGTCCACATGGCGTCAACATCTACGCCATGAACGCCAATGACCTCACTGAGTGGTGCGCGTTCGCGCAAATTACCGTTTTGCGTATGGCGGTATTCGTACAACGCATGATGCATGTTCAAAAACTTGTCGGGCTGTGTGTCACGCACGGCAATGGATGCTTGCAGCGCAAGAATGCCGGTGTCGTC
>CAITUB010000012.1 GCA_903895515.1 uncultured Acidimicrobium sp.
ACCGCGTCGCCTGGTTCCATCTTCCACGGTTCGTTGTCTTCGAGGTACGAATTCGTTGCGCCAATCAGTTTCCATGTGGCTTCAAGTGCCTTGCTTGGTTGCACTGCTGCCCAAGCTTGCGAAGTTTCTGCAACTGCAGTCGCAGCAATTTCTGCAAGGGGACTTTTTGCTGATGATGCAGGGCCAACTCCGCCACACTTCTTTTCAACAACAGTTGCTACGCGTGCAGCCAGGTTGCCAAGGTTGTTTGCAAGGTCGCTGTTAAATCGTTTGATCAATCCTTCATCGCTGAAGTCGCCATCGTTGCCGTATGTGGTTTCGGCCAACACGTAATAACGGAAGCCATCAACACCAACAACGTCGATGAGGTCGAGTGGGTTCACCACATTGCCTGTGGTTTTGCTCATCTTTTCGCCGTCAACCAGCAACCAGCCACCAACGGCCCAGCCCTTCGGTGGTTCGATGCCAGCGCTCATGAGCATTGCTGGCCAATACACGCAATGGAAACGAATGATGTCTTTGCCAATGAAGTGATAATCCACTGGCCAATTTTCGGCGAACGCTTTCTCGTCAGTGCCGTAACCAACTGCAGTGATGTAGTTGGCAAGCGCGTCGAACCACACGTAGGCAACATGAGACGGATCCCACGGCAATGGAATTCCCCAGGTGAGCGTTTTGCGGCTTACGGAGAAATCGTGCAACCCGCCCTTAATAAAACCGATGACTTCGTTCATGCGGAAGCCCGGAGTGATGGCGTTCGGGTGATCTTCGTACCACTTCAACAAGCGATCTTCGAAACGTGACAAACGGAAAAAGTAGTTCTCTTCTTCGACGTATGTGGTTTCTTTCATGTGAATAGGGCATTTGCCATCAACAAGTTCTTCTTCAATGAAGTACGCCTCGCATGCCACGCAGTACTGACCGCGATACATGTCGGCTTCAATGTCGCCAGCGTCGTAGCAAGCCTGCAGCAATTTCTTTACGCCAGCAGCATGTCGAGGCTCGGTGGTACGAATGAAATCGTCGTGCGTAATGTTCAGGCGTTCCCAAGCCTGGGCAAACAGCGGGGCAATGGAGTCAGCAAATTCCTTAGGCGAAACCCCAGCGGCATCGGCAGCCTGCTGAATTTTCAGGCCGTGCTCGTCGGTGCCCGTAAGCAGGTGCACTTCTTCGCCAAGTAGGCGGTGCCAGCGTGAAACGGCGTCGGCCACGATGGTGGTGTACGCGTGACCCAAGTGCGGTTTGGCGTTGACGTAATAAATAGGGGTCGTCGCGCTGAACTTTGTCACGCATCCACACTAATAGTCTGACTGGGTGACTTTTGCCTTTGATTTAGCAACAGCAGTAACCGATGACGGCAACGGCGTGTACTCGGGTGCAGTGCACGACGGTTGGGACATTCGCGGAAATGCAAATGGTGGATATGTGATGGCGCTACTTGCAAGTGCAATGCGTAGTGCAGCAAACAGGCCCGATCCAATTTCGATCACGCTGCATTACCTTGCGCCGCTTCCACCGGGAGATTTCGAAATTCACACTCAGGTAATTAAACAAGGTCGAAGGTTCACCACAGTGAGTGCCTCAATGATGTTTGGTGGTCGTGAAGCTGTTCGAGCAATTGGTGCATTCAGCGAAGCGCCAGCAGTTGATGGCGGAATGCAACATCACGGAATTCCGCTATGTGAAATTCCATCGTTTGAAGAATGCATGCGTCGAACCGAGAATGGCGAGGCAGTGCCGCTTGCGCTGATGAGCAAGTTGGATATGCGGTTGCACCCTGACGACCGCGGTTTTGCGATTGGTCAGCCCAATGGAATTCCTCGTGTACGTGGCTGGTTCGCATTTGCCGACAATCGCCCAAATGACACGCTGTCAACATTGCTTGCTGCCGATGCATTTCCGCCGCCAGTGTTCAACTTGCTCGCAGTTCCTGGTTGGGTGCCAACGGTGGAGTTCACTGTGCATATTCGTGCAGTGCCTGCACCTGGCCCATTGCGCTGCGAATTCAACACCAAAGAAATTCAAGGTGGAATGTTTGAAGAAGACGGAATTATCTGGGACGAAAACGGAGTGCTTGTCGCGCAGTCGCGACAGATTGGTTTAATTCCGCTCTGATCGTTATTTGATCATGAGCGCAAGTTCGTACACCTTGCGCTTTGGTGCACCATATTTTGCAGCAACGCGTGCGGCTGCATCTTTCTTGCTGGCACCAGTATTCAATTCATCGCGTAACGCCTGATTCAATTCTTCATCTGTTGGCGGCGCAGGCGGTTTCGCACCTTCAAGAATCAAAACATATTCACCACGTGGTTCTTCGGCTTGCGAATGTTTGTGAGCGTCGTGCAATGTTCCGCGCCACATTTCTTCGTGCATCTTGGTGAGTTCGCGAGCAAGCACGATGCGGCGCAGCGAGCCGCAAGCAACTTCAAGGTCGGCGAGTGTGCGCTCAAGACGGTGTGGTGCTTCGTACAACACCACGGTGCGTTGTTCGTCAACAAGTTGCGCAATGCGATCACTTCGTTCGCCACCACTGCGTGGAAGGAATCCTTCGAATACAAATCGTGAAGTAGATAAACCGCTCATGACCAACGCCATGGTGAGAGCAGATGGTCCAGGAATGGACGACACGGTGATGCCAGCAAGTACTGCTGCTTTCACCAGACGTTCACCTGGGTCGCTAATGCCTGGTGTTCCTGCATCGCTGACTAGCGCAACTTCAATTCCGCCAAGCAGTTTGCCCACTACTTCGTCACAGGCATCGAACTCGGTGTGCTCGTTAATAACGATGTATTTCTTGCCCGAAATGCCCAGGTGTTGCAACAACATTCCTGTGCGACGAGTGTCTTCGCAGCACACCACGTCGGCTGCCTGCAATGCTTCAACAGCGCGTGATGAAATGTCGCTTAAGTTGCCAATAGGTGTTGCCACCAACGTGAGTGTTCCCGAACTCATGAGTTCCTCACTTCAATCAC
>CAITUB010000013.1 GCA_903895515.1 uncultured Acidimicrobium sp.
AGTTGGGATGCATACGACGCCATGTTGCGCACCATGCGCACCATGAAGCCAGACGAAACCATGTTGGTGCAGTCGGGCAAACCTGTAGGCGTGTTCCGCACCCATGAGTGGGCGCCACGAGTGTTGCTGGCGAACTCCAACTTGGTGGGTGACTGGGCAACGTGGGACGAGTTCCGTCGCCTCGAACACATGGGCCTCACCATGTACGGCCAAATGACCGCAGGCTCGTGGATTTACATTGGCACGCAGGGAATTTTGCAAGGCACATACGAATGCTTCGCTGAAATTGCGCGCCGCAAATTTAACGGCACGCTCGCTGGCACCATCACGCTGACTGCTGGTCTTGGTGGAATGGGTGGAGCACAACCTCTTGCTGTCACGATGAACGACGGTGTTGCTCTGTGTATTGATGTTGATGCATGGCGTGTGAATCGTCGCGTTGAAACTCGCTACCTCGATGAAGTTGCCGACTCGCTTGAAGATGCAGTTGCACGTTGTGAAAAAGCAAAAGCAGAAAAGCGCAGACTCTCGGTTGGTGTTGTTGGCAATGCTGCTGACATGTTTCCGAAGTTGTTGCAAATGGGTTTTGCTGCCGACATTGTGACCGACCAAACCAGTGCACACGATCCGCTGTCGTACATGCCGAACGACTTAAGCGAAGATGCGGCGCAAGAAATGTTGAAGAAGAACCCGGAAGAGTTCATTCGTCGTTCGCGTGCTGCAATGGCTGCACACTGTCAGGCAATGGTGGGCTTCATGGATGCAGGCGCCGAAGTGTTTGACTACGGCAACTCGCTACGCCGCGAAGCACAACTTGGTGGTTACGACCGCGCATTCGACTACCCAGGTTTCTTGCCTGCATACATTCGGCCATTGTTCTGCGAAGGTCGCGGACCATTCCGTTGGGTTGCACTTTCGGGAGACCCAGAAGACATTGCTGCAACCGATAAAGCAGTACTCGAGGAATTCCCAGACGACGATGGATTGCACAAGTGGATGCGCTTGGCAAAAGAGCGCGTTGCTTTCCAAGGTTTACCAGCACGTATTTGTTGGTTGGGATACGGCGAGCGTCATCGCCTTGGGCTTCGCTTCAACGAGATGGTGCGCAAGGGTCAGTTAAAGGCGCCAATTGTGATTGGTCGCGACCACTTGGACTCGGGTTCTGTTGCTTCGCCATATCGCGAGACTGAAGCCATGATTGACGGCTCTGATGCCATTGCCGACTGGCCGCTGTTGAATGCATTGGTAAATACGGCAGCAGGCGCAACGTGGGTGAGCATTCACCACGGCGGCGGTGTTGGCATTGGCCGCAGTATTCACGCAGGCATGGTGGCCGTTGCCGATGGGACTGACTTGGCTGCAGAGAAGCTGTCGCGCGTGTTGTTGACCGACCCAGGCATGGGCGTTATTCGCCATGCTGATGCTGGCTATCAGCGCGCAATTGATGTTGCCGACGAGCGCGGTGTGCGCTTGCCAATGCGAGAGAGCTAAACCAATTTCATGACCACCTATTTCGCACAGTGGGCGTGGCGGGGTGCTGAGCACGCTGTAGCCAATGTTCGCATCACGGTGTCGAACGGTGTCATCAGCGCAGTTGAAGATAACGCCACAAAGCAAGACGGCGATGTGGCCATTGCTGGCGTGGTGATGCCAGGACTCGTGAATGCACATAGTCACGCGTTCCATCGCGCGTTGCGTGGTCGCACACATGGTGGCTCTGGAGACTTCTGGTCGTGGCGTACGCCGATGTATGAAATTGCAAATCGCTTAACACCAGATTCGTATGGCGAACTTGCCACTATGACGTTTGCTGAAATGGCTCTGTCGGGAATTACGGGAGTGGGCGAGTTTCATTACATTCACCACAACACGGATGGAACGAAATACAAGAACCCGAACGAAATGGGCCTTGCCATGGTGCAGGCTGCACAGCGCGCAGGAATTCGCATTGCGTTACTCGATGTCGCGTACTTGCATGCAGCACTCGACAAGCCGGAACCACTTGTAGAACAGAAGCGATTCTCAGACGGCAATATCGACGCATGGCTTGACCGCGTAGATGCACTTGGCGAAGGCGGCGATGGCTGGACTGTTGGCATGGCGCCGCACAGTGTGCGCGCAGTACACCCGCGTGAACTTGAAGAGGTTGTTGCTAACCGCCACGGCAAAGTGGTGCACCTACATGTTTCCGAACAGCCGGCAGAGAACGCAGCGTGTGTTGCGGCAACAGGCATGACGCCAACTCAAGTGCTTGACAACGTTGGTCTGCTTGGCC
>CAITUB010000014.1 GCA_903895515.1 uncultured Acidimicrobium sp.
CCCATTCGAATTACAAGCAACCAGAAATCAAGGCAGGCGAATGATGTTGGCTGCAGATATGTTCGTCGGACCAGAAATTGACTGGTTTAAAATTTCACCACTTCTCGCCATGCTCGGCGGGGTACTACTGCTGATTCTTGCCGGTTCGCTCACACCACAGTGGAAGAAGGGTGCCTACGGAGTAGTTGGAGCACTCACCGCAGCAGGTGCTGCTGTGTGCACGGCCATGTTGTGGCGCGATCTTGGCGATGGCGAACCATCTTCGTTGCTCGCGAACTCGCTGTCTTTCAGCAAGTTCACACTGTTTGCAACATTTAGCATTGCCGTTGCCACGTTGCTTTCCATTTTGGTTACGTCGGGCTTTTTGGTGCGTGAAGATGAAGACGGTCCTGAAGTGTTTGCCCTCATTCTTTCCGCAGCGATTGGCGGCATGGTCATGGTGCAGGCCAATGATCTCATCGTTATGTTCCTTGGACTCGAAACTTTGAGCCTCGCGTTCTATCTGTTGACCGCAAGTAGCCGCGGACGCTCGGCAAGTGGTGAAGCAGGTCTCAAGTACTTCGTTCTCGGCGGATTCGCATCTGCCTTCTTTTTGTATGGCGTTGCATTGGTGTTTGGTGCAACCGGTTCGACCAATATTGAAGCAATTGCCGCAGTTCTTGCAAAAGACACTTTGGTCGTCGGGTCGCCAGCAATGTTGCTCGCAGGCATAGCGCTGTTACTGGTTGGCTTCGGGTTCAAGGTGTCGCTCGTTCCCTTCCACACCTGGACTGCAGACGTGTATCAAGGTGCGCCGACACCTGTTACTGCACTCATGGGTTCGGTTGGTAAGACAGCAGCATTCGTGGCACTCTTCCGCGTGTTCACGGTTGCATTGCCAGGTCGTTCCGATGACTGGCGTCCGGTAGTTGTAGTTCTCGCGGTTCTGACACTCGTCGTCGGTTCCGTACTTGCCGTGGTGCAAACCGATGTGAAGCGCATGCTTGCGTATTCTTCAATTAGCCACGCTGGTTTCATTCTGGTCGGCCTTGTTGCCGCCGGCCAGGTTGCTTCTGCAGACGCCAACCTAGGTACATCTGGAGCGTTGAGCTACTTGTTTATCTACTCAATCCTTGTGGTCGGAACGCTTGGCATTGTGTCCGTCGTTGCCGGCAAGGGCGACAATGAGACATCGCTCAGCGCGTTTAAGGGCCTCGGCAAATCGAACCCGGTTTTGGCAATCGGAATGACTGTGTTGTTGCTTGCCCAGGCTGGCGTGCCGTTGACAGCGGGCTTTGTTGCCAAGTTCGGCATCATTCGCGCAGCAGTTTCAACGGAGAGTTACACACTGGCCGTAGTTGCCATGCTGGCTGCAGTAATCGCAGCGTTTTTATACCTGCGCATCATGGTCAGCATGTGGCTCTCAGAAGGCGCAGAATCGCGAGATATGGCGACAACCATCAGTGTCAAAGCAGCAGTTGCTGTGTGCGTAGGGGCAACTTTGGTTCTCGGGTTCTTCCCAAGCCTGTTATTGCAATTCACGAATCAGTTCTAGAATTTGAAGGTGCAAAGCAATCGTCGCAATCTCTTGATACTTGTTGCAACATGTTTCGCTGTGCTTCTGTTTTTGTTGTTCGGGCCAGAAAATCAGAAATCGGATTCTTATGCGCAAATTAGAGCGGTGATCAGCAGAACACCTGAATCTAAGGTTCTTGAGATTTCCCCAGATCTGAATGCACGGTATTTTCCGTGGTTGAATCCGATCCCTGTCACATTTCAATCAGTCGATCCAGCAAAGAACGATCCAAGATTTATGAGAGCAGCATCAAAAGGCGCTGAAGAACTAGCCAAGTTTTTAACGCATGAGGGGATAACTCATTTGTTGATTGCAGACTCAGGACAAGAGAGAAATCGAATTTTTTATCGTTGGGGAGCAGGTCCGTCTATCGATGTTGCGCTTACTGAGCCGTTGTTTCGTGTAGTAGCTGTTGCGTTTGGCGAATTTCCTGCAACTTTGTATGCGGTTAAAAAAGTTGAGTTGGATGGATTTTGCTTTGAATGTCAGGGGGTGCGTTTTGAATGGAATGGTGTCCGGGAATCAGCTGTAGATACGTCACGTTATGGCTACGTTGAAGGTCGGGACATCGTTTGGATTCTAGGTCAGGATCAACCCTCACTTCGTCTGATGTCAACTATGGATTCTGGCGTTAGATATCGAGTTACTTTCAAAATCATTGCTGCCTATGGGGACGATGCTCCTCCCCAGATCTTGAAATTTCAGACTGAGGAAGGTGAACAATTTGAAAAAATCGTTGGTGGACCTGGTAAGGATGTTTCAGTTGAGTTGGACCTGGGGAAAGTGTTGGAGATCCACTCGGTTCTTCCTTGCATGGTTCCTGCAGTCGCACAGTTAGAAGCTGGGAACCAGGATACGCGAGAACTATGTTTTGGTATTTCGTCAATAAAAGTTGAAGAAATCAAATAATTAGTAGAACTTCGACTCGTTGAGGTCGTATCCCTGTTCTTTAGCAAGCGCTAATAACTGATCAGCGTGCTCACGACCGCGAATTTCAAGAACGATCTGAATTCCGGTTTCACGTGCATGTAAATAAATGCCTTCGCGCACGTGTTGTACCTCGATCAGGTTCGCACCGGTTCCAGCACAAATCTGCAGCAGACCAGCAAATGCTCCAGGGCGGTCTGGAAGGCGAATAAACGCGATTAAACGCCGACCTGCTTCGGTTTCGTGGCGTCGAACCAAGTTGGGAACTAGCCCGATGTCAACGTTTCCACCCGATAACACGATGCACGTTGTGCCGGTTGCAGCAGGAGAGATCTTTCCTGTCATCAGTGCGGCAAGCCCAACCGCGCCTCCGCCTTCAACGTAGAGTTTCGAGCGCTCAAGCAACACCATCATTGCGTCAGCAACAGAATCTTCCGTTACTTCAACAATTTCATCAACCCATTTGCGAACCAACGGTTCAGTAATTGCACCAGGTTTCTTCACTGCAATTCCATCGGCAAGCGTTGGAACCGGACCTTCTGGCATGAGTCCATGAATGTAAGGAGCACATGAAGAAATCTGCACTCCAACTACACGAATACTTGGGTTGTGCAATTTCAGCGCTATTGCTGTTCCGCTTAACAATCCGCCGCCACCGAGTGGAATGATGACCAAAGATAAATCTGAAATATCTTCAACAAGTTCGAGGCCAAGCGTTCCTTGACCTGCCACAACGTCAGCATCATCAAATGGATGGCAGAAAGTCATGCCAGTTTCAGCAGCACGTTGCTTGGCGGCAACGATGGCAGTGTCAACATTGTCGCCACCTTCAAGAACAGTTGCACCGTGATGTTTTGTTGCAGCAATTTTCGATAGTGATGCACCTTTGGGAACATAAATTTCACAAGCAATGCCAAAGTGTTTGGCTGCAAGCGCAAGTCCCTGCGCATGGTTTCCGGCACTACCTGTAACTACACCACTTTTAGCTGCGTCTCCAAGGCGGGCAATCTTGTTCATTGCACCGCGAATCTTGAAGGCACCTGTTCGTTGCAGGCTTTCCGCCTTCAAAACGATCGGAGCATTCAGTAACTCACTTAAGTACGCAGAAGGAATGACGGGTGTGTGTTGCACCACCGCTGCGCCAGCAACTCGTGCCGCAGAGATATCAGCAAGTGAGATATCAATTGGATGGTTGTTTTCTGCCATGCTCCGTCTACCGTAGTTGTTATGCGCGCGTTGCTAATTGCTAACTCAAACGAAAAAGATGCGGGTTATGTGGGGCAACGCTTCGAAGATCACGATTTTGAGTTCACGCACTACGCACGTGAATATCCAAACGAGTGGCGTTCAATAGACGGAATTGATTTGGTGGTGCATTTAGGTTCGGCATGGTCTGTGTATTGGCCAGACGTTTCACGCAACGTGGAGGCCGAAGCCGACCTCATGCGTGAGGCACACAGGCGCGGCATCCCTATATTTGGAGTGTGCTTTGGGGCACAGATGCTGGCCCACGCTTTAGGTGGTAGTGCCGAAAAGGCTCGAAAAGCAGAAATTGGCTGGCACGAAGTGATTACGACCGAAGCCAATAAGCGCTTGGCGGGCAAATGGATGCAATGGCACTACGACACGTTTACGCCACCAGCAGGGGCAGAAGTGCTTGGGCTCAGCGACGCAGGCCCACAGGCGCTCCGTATTGGACGCAGTTTTGCCACCCAGTTCCACCCAGAAGCCAATGAAGCCATCGTTTCAGGCTGGATGTCGGGTGAAGGGGCTATGGAATTGGTGAATGCGGGTATTTCCCCTAGCGATCTGATGGACGAAACCCGCCGCCAGGTGGAGCGCTCTGGCCCGGCTGCGGCCGAAATTGTCGACTGGTTCCTTGGCGAGGTGGCAACCACCCCAATGCCGAAATCTCGTTAGCCGGTCACGATCGCACAAAGGTCTGAGGTTTCTCAGTTCATATCGGTCAAGTAGTAGTTTTTCTCTCTGATGTCCACCTTCCTCAGGTCGTTTCTTGTCGTTGTCTGGTTCGGCCTAGCCGCCGTCCTCATTGCCGGCCTACTGCTGTGGGTGTCGTCGTTGCTTCGCCCGTCGAAGCCCACTCGCGAAAAGATGCTCACGTACGAAAGCGGTGTTGACCCAGTTGGTGAAGGTTGGTCGCAAAGCCAAGTCCGTTATTACATCTTCGCGTTGTTGTTCGTCATTTTCGACGTTGAAGCAGTGTTCATCTTTCCGTGGGCAACGCAGCTTGAGCGATATGCACTGTTTGGTTTGGTCGAAATGGGAATTTTCGTATTCGTATTAGTCCTTGGCTTGGTGTACGCCTGGCGCAAGGGCGTTCTGCGGTGGGTGTAACAACATGGGTCTTGTAGATCGCGGCAGATTGCCAAAACCGTTGAACTCATTGTTCAACATGGGTCGCTCATATTCATTGTGGGTGTACCAGTGGGGACTCGCGTGTTGTGCAATTGAAATGGGTGCAGCCTTTGGTTCACCTCGTTACGACGTCATGCGTCTTGGTGTTATTCCATTGCCAGCAAGTCCTCGTCAAGCAGACCTTGTCGTTATTTCTGGAACCGTGACCGACAAAATGGCGCCAGCTATTAAGCGTTTGTATGAACAAATGCCAGAACCGAAGTACGTCATTTCGATGGGCAGTTGTGCAAACTGCGGCGGTCCGTATTGGGACAGTTACTCGGTAACAAAAGGTGTTGACCAAATCATTCCAGTAGATGTGTATGTGCCTGGTTGCCCACCGCGACCTGAAGCACTGCTTGAAGGAATCGTGCTGCTGCAACAACGCATTAAGAACGAAGACATGGGCGCACGTTGGCGCGGTGAAGGCACCGTTTCAATGGATGCATCTGCAGAAGCGGAAAGGCGCGGTGAACCAGTTGTCGTCTCCCGCTGAAACCACTCCAGTCGTTGACACTGTGCGCGATCAGGTTCTTGCCGATGTGCAAGCAACACTTGGCGCTGCTGTTGTTGATTCGTTGGTAAAACCTGGCGACGATATTTGGATTCGTGTTTCGACACAATCATGGAATGCGAGCATGCAGAAACTGCAGGCAATGGGCTTTGATTACTTCTGCTTCCTCTCTGCAATCGACTGGATGCCATCGCCGTTTGGTCGTGGTGAAGATGACCCAACAGAACCAGCACCAGAACGTGACACCACTATTCGCCCTGGCTACACCGGTGGCGATACTCGCATGCAAATGCTGGTTCGTTTGGTGAATTCGCGCACGCATGTTGGCATCAACGTGAAGACCGATGTTCCAAACGAGGTGTACACAGTTGACTCAATTGCCAATGTGTTTGCAGGCGCCAACTGGCATGAGCGCGAAGCACATGAAATGTTCGGCATTGGTTTTGTTGGCCACCCAGACCTGCGCAACATGTACTTGCCAACCGACTTTGAAGGTTTCCCAATGCGTAAAGACTTCCCATTGTTGGCACGCATGGTGAAGCCTTGGCCAGGAATTGTTGATGTGGAACCGTTGCCAGGTGGCGACGCAGAATCGGAAGAGGCGTCATGACCATTCTGAATGATCCAGTAAGTGCAAAGTTGGGCGAC
>CAITUB010000015.1 GCA_903895515.1 uncultured Acidimicrobium sp.
CCAGTATTGGTACAAATCTTCAACAACTTTGATCAGCGAATCGCTACTTGAACCAGGCTTTACATCGACCGTGATGATGTTGCCGTACACATGAACAGCGCTCACATTGCCGGTTTCAAAAAAA
The DNA here is from genome assembly GCA_903895515.1 of uncultured Acidimicrobium sp. Lineage (GTDB taxonomy): Bacteria > Actinomycetota > Acidimicrobiia > Acidimicrobiales > Ilumatobacteraceae > UBA3006. Next base: position 125 of record CAITUB010000015.1, read on the forward strand.
CGGTTGGCCAACACATCTGATGGCTTACCGGTGCGCGAAGCGACTGCCGCGGTATAGCGCTCGTGCCCTTGGCCGGTGAGCGAGCGGTTGAGTTCAAAGCGAACTCGCCCAGGTGTAACTGAAGGCTTCTGTGTAACGGAAACTGGCTGACCCATGCCCCACAGACTAGTTGGCTGGCCTTCGCCAAAACCGACCCCGCCAACTACCGTTGGGGCTATGACTGAACAGATTTCTGTTGAAGAGTACGCAGCCAAAGCCCGTGTCTTTCTTGATGCCAACGCCGAGAAAAAGGAAGCACGAAAGAAGTTCGTCTGGGGCGAAGGCACCGACAACGTGTCCATGTTTGAAGAACGCTCGAAGGAAGCCGAAGAGGAAATGCTGCGCCGTGCGAAGGCATGGCAAGCCCAGCGTTTCGATAACGGTTTTGCATGGATTACTGGTCCAACCGAATACGGCGGCGCAGGTCTTACCGTTGCCCACGAGCGCGCGTACAACCAGGTAGAACGCGAATACAAAACCGCTCCACTCGGAGCATTCCAAATTGGTTTAGGAATGGTTGCTCCAACCATCCTCGCTCACGCTTCGCAAAAAGCGCGCGACTTGTACCTGCGGAAAATGTGGCGAGCCGACATTGTGGGCTGCCAATTGTTTTCCGAACCAGGCGCTGGCAGCGACCTTGCTTCAGTGCAAGCCAAGGCAGAAAAAGATGGTGACGAATGGATCATCACTGGTCAAAAGGTGTGGACATCCGGTGCACAGTTCAGTGACATTGGTGAAATCATTTGCCGTACCGACCCGGGCCTACCTAAACACAAGGGTCTCACCGGTTTCATCGTCGACATGCGTGCGCCTGGAGTAGAAATACGCCCGCTTCGCCAAATGACAGGTGGCGCAAGTTTCAACGAAGTGTTCTTCAATGAGGTGCGTGTTCCAGACGATCATCGCTTGGGCGATGTGAACAACGGCTGGAACGTCGCCCTCACCACGCTGATGAACGAGCGAGCATCAATCGGTTCTGCCGACAGCGGTGAAAACACCATGTACACCCGCCTGCTCGAAATGATCCGTCATTACGAACTCGACACCGATCCAATCGTTCGCGAAATGCTCGCCGACCTGTACATCAACACCAAGGTTGCCGGCTACACCAGCCAACGCGCAACTGACAAAATGCGCGCTGGTCAAATGCCTGGACCAGAAATGTCCATTGGCAAAATGGCGTTAGTGAATAACCAGAAAAAAATGAACGATCTCGTTGCTCATGTTCTTGGTGCAAAACTCGTCGTTGACACTGGTGAATGGGGAACCTACGCGTGGAGTCAATTACTTCTTGGCGCACCTGGCATGCGAATCGCTGGCGGTTCAGACGAAGTGATGCGCAACATCGTTGGTGAACGCGTACTTGGGCTGCCTAAAGATGTTGGCATCGACTCAAAGTCGGCATTCCGCGACATCAAAGTGGGCACGCAAAAGGATTAGTGCCGAGCGGCTTACACCGCCCGACGAATAACTACGCGCGACCTGGTCGGCGGAAGTTCAGTGCGGCATCAATAAGTAGACGAGTTCCAAAGCCCGTCATACCCTTTTGCAACCAGCCATTATCGCTGTCTGTCCACATTGGGCCAGCGATGTCGATGTGCGCCCACGTGGTGTCGCCAACAAATTCTTCCAAGAACAGTGCTGCGGTAATTGCGCCGGCTTCTCCGCCAACGTTTTTCATGTCGGCAACATAGGAATCCAGTGCTGGGCGATATTCACGCTCAAGCGGCAACTGCCACAACTTGTCGGAAGTGCGCTCTGCAGCTGCAGTCAATTGATCGATCCACTTTTGATTGTTACCCAACACTCCGGCCATGCCGTTTCCCAATGCACGTTGGCATGCTCCGGTAAGTGTTGCAATATCCACAATGGCATCTGGCTTTTGTTCGGTCGCAAGCGACAATCCGTCAGCAAGCACCAATCGACCTTCTGCATCGGTGTTGTGAATTTCAACAGTCTTTCCGTTGCGCATGGTGAGCACTTCGCCCATTGCCATTGCGCTACCCGAAGGAAGGTTGTCGGTGCACATGAGATAACCCGTTACCTGATTGGTGCATCCCAATGCCTTCAAGGTGCTCATGGTGGCAAGCACTGCCGCAGCACCGCTCATGTCTCCCTTCATCATCGCGTGCGATGGGTCTGATGGCTTCAGTGAAATGCCACCCGAGTCGTACATGACACCTTTGCCAACAAGCACCAAGTGTGGCTTGCCTTTAGCGCCAGTTGGTTTGTAGGTAAGACGAACCATGCGTGGAGGCTCTGCACTTCCGCGATTCACTCCAACAATTCCGCCGCAACCCATAGCGAGCAATTGATCTTTGTTGAATACTTCAACCTTAAGTCCGGACTGTCCGGCAATTTCTACTGCCTTGTTCGCAAATATTGTTGCCGTCAAATACGCAGGTGGCATATTTGCGAAGTCACGCGACATATTGGTGGCGTTCGCGATTACTTGTCCGCGCTTCACACCGCTCGTTGTTGCAGTGCCAGTACCTACTAGCGAAACAGTTGAAAGCTTCGGAGCTTTCTTGTCAACAGTCTTCAAGTCGGTGTAAC
>CAITUB010000016.1 GCA_903895515.1 uncultured Acidimicrobium sp.
ACATGATCAACGTCATCTTCTAGTTTGAATTGAGCGAGCGCAGCGGCAGAGTCTCCTCCACCAACAACAGTGAACGCTTTGGTGTCGGCAACAGCTTGAGCAACCGTCTTTGTTCCCGAGGCAAATCGCGGGTCTTCAAACATTCCCATTGGACCATTCCAAAACACTGAACGAGCATCCATAATGATGTCGGTGAACGCGGCAGCGCTACCTGGGCCGATGTCTAAACCTTTGGCTCCGTCTGGCAATCGGATTCCGAACGTTTGATACACGCCTTGAGCGTCGAGACCGTTGATGTCTTCAGGAAGATAAATCGGTACAGAACCTGCAAGAAGTTTCTTACACGTTTCGATCTGATCTCGTTCGCAAATGGAATCACCGACTGGGTAACCCTGTGCTGCAAGAAATGTGAAACACATTCCACCGCCAATGATGAATGCGTCAACCCGTTCCTGAAGAGCTTCGATCACGCCAATTTTGTCGCTCACTTTTGCGCCACCGAGAACAGCAACAAACGGGCGTTTTGGTTTCTCGCGTAGATCACCCAACACATCTACTTCGCGTTGCAGCAATCGCCCAGCGGCCGAAGGCAACGTCTGAGATGGACCGACAATCGAAGCATGTGATCGATGCGCTGCACCAAAAGCGTCATCGACATACATATCAATACCCTCGATGAGCTGTTTGACAAAGGCAGGGTCATTTCCCTCTTCGCCTGGATTGAACCTCAGGTTCTCGAGCAGTTCAACTCCAGGTGCCAACTCCGCAAGCCGAGCGCGAACCGGAGCCATTGAGTACTTCGCGTTAGGCGAACCCTTCGGACGACCAAGATGACTTGCACAAACCACTTGTGCTCCACGACTGGTCAGGTATTCGATAGTTGGCAATGCAGCGCGGATCCGAAAATCATCAGTGATGGTTCGAGCATCATCGGAACCTTCCATTGGAACATTGAAGTCCGTTCGAACCAGAACACGCTTGCCCGAAACGTCGCCAAGGTCTTCTAACGATGGAACGCGAGACATGAGATGCGATTACTTCGAGGAACCGATGTGCTTGGTGAGATCAACCAAGCGATTTGAATAGCCCCACTCGTTGTCATACCAACCGAGAACCTTCACGAGATTGCCCATCGTCATAGTGAGATCACTGTCAAACACGCACGAGTGTGGATTATGCACAATGTCGCTAGACACGATTGGAGCGTCCGTGTACTCAAGTACACCCTTCAATGGTCCTTCAGCCGACTTCTTAAATGCCGCATTGATTTCTTCTTTAGAAGGACTCGACTTCAAAACCGCAACAAAGTCAGTGATCGAACCAGTAGGCACAGGAACTCGCAACGATGTGCCGTCCAACTTTCCCTTCATTGCTTCAAGCACAAGGCTGGTAGCGCGTGCTGCACCAGTGCCAGTTGGCGTGATGTTGATGGCTGCACCACGTGCACGACGCAAATCGCTATGCGGTCCATCTACCAATTGTTGATCACCCGTGTAGGCATGAATCGTTGTCATCAAGCCCTTTTCTACACCGAATGCATCATCAAGAATCTTCACCATCGGTACGAAGCAGTTCGTGGTGCAACTCGCATTGGAAATAACTTTGTGTTTGGCGCGGTCGAAATCTTGATGATTGACCCCGTAGACAAATGTTGCATCTGCGCCGGCAGATGGTGCTGAAACGATGACAATTGGAGCACCAGCGTCCAAGTGAGCAGCAGCCTTATCTCGATCGGTGAAGAAACCGGTTGATTCGATGACTACGTCCACTCCGAGTGCAGCCCATGGGAGATCCTTTGGGTCACGATGCTGCAGAACCTTGAGCACCTTGCCATCAATAGAAATGCCATCGTCAACAGGTTTGATGTCATTTGGAAGAATCCCAAGCACCGAGTCGTACTTCAACAAGTGCGCCATTGTCTTGATATTGCCAAGGTCATTAACTGCAACGATCTCGATTGGAGCATTTGCTGATTGCACAGCACGGAAGAAGTTGCGTCCGATGCGACCGAAACCGTTGATACCTACGCGAATTGGAGTGTTTGCCATAGAGGCAGACATTAGCAACCGAGCGACTAGCGCGCGATATCTCGGTGAATTACCCGCGGATGATGCCCCAATTGAACGAACTTTCGTCCAATTTCTTCAGCGATGGCAACCGACCGATGGCGACCACCCGTGCATCCGATTGCCACGGTCAAATAGCTCTTGCCCTCTGCTCGGTATGCAGGAAGCAGCATTCCAAATAGAGCATCGATCTTTTCAACAAACTCGATCGCCAACGGTTGTTGCAAAACGAAATCAGACACGGGCTGATCTAATCCACTGAGGGGACGCAGCGCTTCGTCCCAATGCGGGTTCGGCAAAAAGCGGACGTCAAACACCAGATCAACATCGAGTGGGATTCCGTGTTTGTAACCAAACGATTCAACAGACAGTTGCATCACGTCTTTGCCGCCAACAGGAGCAAAGAGATCGTGAATCTGAGCCTTTAATTGATGAACGTTGAGCGATGTTGTATCGATGACCAAGTCAGCTGAGCCTTTAACCAACTCGAGCATGGATCGTTCTTTAAGAATGGCTTCTTCAACGCTGATCGTGGCGCTGCTGAGCGGATGCTTGCGACGAGTTGTTCCGTAGCGTTTCACTAATTCGACAGTTGATGCGTCAAGATACAAAATGCGCACTCGGTGTCCCGCTTCGCGAAGATTTGCTACAACATCAATTGCATTGGTTTGATTGGATGGTGTTCCAAGTACAAGTGCAAGCTGTAGATCATCTGCGCCATTTTCCGCAAGTTCCACAACCTTGTCAACGAGAGAGATGGGCATGTTGTCAACAACAAACCAACCAAGATCTTCAAGATCATCTGCAGCTTGAGAGCGACCAGCACCAGACAACCCAACGATGAGCAGAATATCGGCCACGTGAAAAGGCTACCCGTGTATGTGTTTGAAGATGTCTCGGGCTATCGGCTCAGGGAGCCAACCAAGTGACAACAAATTGTCAAGCGACGCCTTCTTCACTGCGGCAACGGTGCCAAAATGTGCAACAAGTTTCTTCTTGCGAGCCTCGCCCAATCCTGGTATCCCATCGAGAGCGCCTTTTGTCATCCGCTTTCCACGCAGTTCACGGTGAAAAGAGTTTGCAAATCTATGCGCTTCATCGCGAATCACCTGCAACATAAACAGAGCGTCGCTGCCACGCGGCACATCGACTGCGTCCTGCTTGTTAGGTATGAATACTTCCTCTAATCGTTTCGCCAACGACGCAACGGGAATCTCGTGCTCTAAGCCAAGTTCGTTGATTACTTCCATGGCCACTCCGAGTTGACCCTTGCCGCCATCGACCAGGATCAGTTGAGGTGGATAGGCAAACTTTCCCGGTCGCTCGCCTCGTTGTTCAACTGGCATGTCGCGCTCTGCAATGTACGCCGAGAGCCTCCGAGTGAGTACTTCCTTCATCGCGGCATAGTCATCGTTTCCAGGAACATCCTTAATCTTGAACTTGCGATACTCGCGCTTAATCGGCAAACCGTCCTCGAGCACAACCATGCTGCCTACGTAATCCGTTCCCTGCAAGTGCGCCATGTCATAACACTCGATACGCAATGGAGCCTCTGGCAAATTCAGCAAGTCCTGCAACTCTGTTAGTGCTCGACTGCGACTGTTGTGGTCCGAAGCACGTTTCATCCGGTGGCGCGCAAATTCATCTGTTGCATTTTTTACAACAGTTGCGAGCAACTCTCGTTTGTCGCCACGAGTTGGAACTCGAATTTCTACTTTTGTGCCGCGCTCCTTCTCGAGCCATTCCTGCATTGCCAGCAAACTCTCTGGAGCCTGTGACACCAACACTTCCTTCGGCACGCCTAAAGGCGGCGAGTCGCCGTAGATGCTCTCGAGAATACGATCCATTAGTTGACCTGAAGTCACATCTTCAACCTTGTCGAGAATGAAACCGTTTCGGCCCATGACTCGCCCACGTCGCACATAAAACACTTGCACCGACGCCTCAAACTCATCGTCGGCAATGCCGATGACATCAATGTTCTCCGATTGGTCGCCAACCATTTGTTGGCGCTCAAGCGCTTTGTGAATGTGCGAGAGGCGATCCCTGAACACGGCAGCACGTTCAAAATCTTGCTTACTTGAAGCGTCCTTCATTTCTAGCTCAATCTTGTCAACGATCTCTTCAGAATCGCCATTGAGAAATCGCTGCAGATCATGTACATATTTTGAATACTGCTGGGCTTCAACGTTTCCTACACACGGACCACTGCATTTCTCAATATGGAACAGCAAACACGGGCGCCCCAGTCGATTGTGTTGTTTGAACACACCATTCGAACACGTACGCACAGGAAATGTTCGCAATACGAGTTCAAGTGTGTCTCGAATGACCCAGGCATTCACGTATGGGCCGAAATACTTCGTCCCTTTACGGCGTCTGCCGCGCATCACCATTGCTCGAGGCCATTCTTCATCCAGCGTGATAGCCAGAAATGGATAGCTCTTATCGTCTCTCAAACGAATGTTAAATCGCGGACGATGTTCCTTGATCAGGTTGTATTCCAAAATCAGTGCTTCAACTTCGTTGCGAACTTCGATCCATTCGACTGTTGACGCAACGGACATCATCTTTGCTGTGCGTGGATGCAGCGTTTGAGGATCTGCGAAATAGCTACCAACACGCGAGCGCAGGTTTACTGCTTTGCCAACGTAAATAACACCGCCTTGTTCATCCTTGAATTGATACGAGCCAGGCGTATCTGGGATGGGAATCGACGGTCGTTGCACTGCCTACGGCTTCTTTTTCAACAACGGTCCAAGGAATTTGCCGGTATAGCTGCCCTTCACCTTCGCAACATCTTCAGGCGTTCCTTCGGCAATGATTCGACCACCACCGTCTCCGCCTTCAGGACCCATGTCGATAATCCAGTCTGCGGTCTTGATGACGTCCAAGTTATGTTCAATTACCAAAACAGTGTTCCCTGTTTCGACCAGTCGAGCGAGAACGGTAAGTAAGCGCCGAACGTCCTCGAAGTGCAATCCGGTTGTTGGTTCATCGAGCAGATAAATGGTTCGTCCGGTGCTGCGCTTGGCAAGTTCGGCAGCAAGCTTCACTCGTTGTGCCTCGCCACCAGAAAGTGTTGGTGCAGATTGACCGAGTCGCACATAACCCAATCCAACGTCGAGAAGCGTCTGCATATGGCGACCAATACGTGGTTGATTGGTGAAGAAGTCGACAGCATCGGAAATTGGCATATCAAGAATTTGAGAAATGTTCTTTCCCTTAAACAAGATGTCGAGCGTGTCGCGGTTGTATCGCTCGCCCTTGCAGACATCGCATGGCACATACACGTCTGGCAAGAACACCATTTCGATCTTGATCGTGCCGTCGCCAGAACAGGCCTCACACCTTCCGCCAGGAACGTTGAAGCTGAATCGACCAGGCTGATATCCGCGAACCTTCGCCTCAGGCGTTCCCGCGAATAATTTACGAATGTCGTCGAAAACGCCGGTGTACGTTGCGGGGTTTGAACGCGGCGTTCGACCAATTGGCGACTGGTCCATGTCGATGACCTTGTCCAGATGCTGCACACCATCTACTGCTGTGTGCTTGCCAGGCGCATCCTTCGATTTATAGATCTTTTGCATCAAAGATGGAAGCAGAATGTCTCGAATTAATGTGCTCTTTCCACTTCCCGACACTCCAGTAACTGCAACAAAGAGACCAAGTGGAATCTTCGCCGTCAGGTTTTGCAGGTTATGTTCACGGGCACCGCGGATGGTCAGCCAATCCTTTTTCGGTGAACGACGTTCAGCCGGTACTGGAACAAATCTCTTGCCACTGAGGTATTGACCGGTTATCGACTTGGAGACTTTTTCGATGCCTGCAACAGGCCCGCTGTACACCACCTCACCGCCGTGCTCTCCCGCTCCCGGGCCAATGTCAACTATCCAATCGGCTGAACGAATCGTGTCTTCATCGTGCTCAACCACCATGACCGTGTTGCCGAGATCGCGAAGCCGAATAAGCGTTTCGATGAGGCGATGGTTATCGCGCTGGTGCAATCCGATACTTGGTTCGTCAAGTACGTACAGAGTTCCCACAAGCCCAGATCCGATTTGGCTCGCAAGACGAATTCGTTGCGCTTCGCCACCTGCCAACGTTGCTGCTGCTCGAGACAACGTGAGATAGTCAAGCCCCACGGAAAGAAGGAATCCAAGTCGCGCGTTGATTTCTTTCGTTATCCGTTCAGCAATCATCTTGTCACGGTCGCCAAGCTTCAAACTCTTTAAGAATTCTGCGGAGTTTCCAATTGACAAATCGCAGATCTCGCTCAGGCTTTTTCCATTTACCTTGACAGCCAGAGATGCAGGCTTTAGACGCTGACCCTTGCACGCTTTGCAAGGCGCCTCTCGCATGTAACTTTCAAACTGCTCGCGCGAATATTCGCCCTCTGCGCTCTCATGACGCCGCTTAATCCATGGGACTACGCCCTCATACGATGTGCTGTACTCCCGCGAACGCCCGTAACGATTCTTGTACTTCACCATCAATGCTTCACCTGCACCGTGCAAGATGATGTTCTTGTTTTTATCCGACAACTTCTCCCACTTCACATTTAGCGGTATGGAGTGTTCTTCTGCAACAGCTTCGAGCATGCGTTGGAAATACTGTGTGTGAGCCGAACGCCATGGAGCTATGGCTCCCTGCAGAATGGATAACTCAGGATCAGGCACTACCAACTCTTCTTCAACTTCGTAACGCGTGCCCAAACCGAGGCACGTCTCACATGCACCGAAGGGCGAGTTGAAAGAAAAGTTGCGCGGAGCGAGTTCATCAAAGCTGGCGCTGCACTTTGGACAGGCCATGTGTTGACTGAAGGTGATGACCTCACCTTGTTCATCACTCTTGCCACTCATGATTTCGATTCCCGCGACACCCTCGGCAAGTTTCAGAGCTGTTTCTAGGCTGTCAGTCAGTCGTCGATTGATACCTGCTTTCTGCACGAGCCTGTCAACGATGATGTCGATGCTGTGGTTCTCATAGCGAGCAAGTTTGTCGCCCTTTTTCAAAAATTCAGAGATGTCTACTACTTGATCGTCAATTCGAGCGCGTGAATATCCCTGCGCAAGTAATTCACCGAGCAAATTCTCGTATTCGCCCTTTCGACCGCGAACCACTGGCGCCAATACTTGGAAGCGAGTTCCAGCTGGCAGTTCCAAAACCCGATCGACTATTTGTTGTGGTGTCTGGCGCTGTAACGCAATGCCATCTTTCGGGCAGTGCTGGACACCAATTCGAGCCCACAACAATCGCAGATAGTCGTAGATCTCGGTGATGGTTCCCACTGTTGAACGCGGGTTTTTCGATGCAGTCTTCTGATCAATTGAAATAGCTGGCGACAATCCTTCAATCACATCGACATCGGGCTTATCCATTTGACCGAGAAACTGGCGGGCATATGCGCTGAGCGATTCGACGTATCGACGTTGACCTTCGGCATAGATGGTGTCAAATGCAAGGCTGCTTTTTCCGCTGCCCGATAGCCCAGTGAGCGCGATCAATTTGTCGCGTGGAACCTCAACGTTGATGTTTTTCAGGTTGTGTTCGCGCGCACCGCGAACCGAGATCACGCCGGGCGAATATGCGGGCTTCTTTTTCGCTGGAGGCATGGCAAGCAGACTACTTACTGGCTACTTCGCGTCGCGTAGTTCACGTCGTAAATCCTTCATTTCATCCCGCAAACGCGCGGCATATTCAAACTTCAATTCGGAAGCCGCAAGATTCATTTCTTCCTCAAGCGTCTGAATCAATCGACCCAGCTCCTGCTGCGGTAGCGAACGCAATTCGTTGACTACCTTTTCTCGTTCTCGATCACGCCTTCCACTCTTCGCAGTAGACATTGACCCTTCGGATGGACGCAACACCGACAATATGTCACCGACCGCCTTACGAATGGTCTGGGGATTGATGTTGTGCTCCTTGTTATATGCAATTTGTCGCTCACGACGACGCTGAGTTTCACCAATTGCGCGATCCATCGATGGCGTTCGCTTATCGGCATACATCACCACTTGACCATTTACGTTTCGAGCAGCACGTCCAATCATTTGCACGAGTGATGTCTCGCTGCGCAAAAAGCCTTCCTTGTCTGCATCCAAAATTGCAACCAGAGAAACCTCTGGTAAGTCAAGACCTTCGCGAAGCAAGTTGATGCCAACGAGTACGTCAAACTCTCCAAGCCGAAGCGCTCGAAGGATTTCAATGCGCTGAATCGTGTCGATGTTCGAATGTAAATAACGAACTTTCAACCCTTGTTCAAGCAGGTACTCGCTCAAGTCTTCAGCCATCTTCTTGGTCAACGTCGTAATCAACACACGATCTCCGACTTCGACTCTGCCGTTAACCATTTCGATGATGTCATCAATTTGACCTTTTGTTGGGCGCACAATCACTTCAGGGTCTACCAATCCTGTTGGTCGCACAATTTGTTCAACGACTTGCTGACTCGTTGCAATTTCGAATTTTGCTGGTGTCGCAGAGAGAAAAATGCACTGATTAATTCTTTGCATTGCTTCTTCAAATTGCAGTGGTCGATTATCGGCTGCTGATGGCAATCGGAATCCATGTTCAACAAGATTCGCCTTTCGGCTGCGATCTCCGGCAAACTGCCCGTGTAATTGGGGAATGGTTACGTGGCTCTCGTCAATTACAAGCAAGTAATCGTCGGGGAAATAATCGAGCAACGTAAATGGAGGCTCCCCTGGTGAACGTCCGTCGATGTGCATGGAATAGTTCTCGATGCCGTTACAAAATCCGACTTCCGCAATCATTTCAAGGTCATACTGGGTACGCATTCTTAAGCGCTGAGCCTCCAACAATTTGCCTTCTGTTTCGAATTGTTTTAGCCGTAGCTGCAGCTCATGCTCAATTCCGATCACAGCCTTGCGCATGCGCTCATCGCCAGCAACATAGTGAGTTGCGGGAAATATCAACACTTCACTCATGTCGTTTACCGTCTCGCCAGTGAGCGCGTCAACGATGGTGATTCTTTCCACCGTGTCACCGAACATCTCTATACGCGTAACCGTCTCGTCGTAAGCCGGCTGCACTTCAATAGTGTCGCCACGGACACGGAAATTTCCGCGTCCAAGTGCCATGTCATTGCGATCGTATTGCAAGTCCACAAGTCGACGAAGCAAACTCCGCTGGTCGTAATCGACTCCAACATGGAGCTCCAACAAGTTTCCTCGGTATTCCTCCGGGTTACCCATTCCGTAGATACAACTCACCGATGCCACAACGATGGTGTCACGACGAGTGAGCAATGCCGCAGTTGCCGAATGGCGCAATCGATCAATTTCATCGTTAACCGAAGAATCTTTCTCAATAAACGTGTCGCTTGATGCGATGTATGCCTCTGGTTGGTAATAGTCGTAGTAACTAACGAAATATTCAACACGGTTCTTTGGGAAGAACTCTTTCATTTCTTGAGCTAACTGTGCAGCAAGACTTTTGTTCGGCGCAAGAATGAGCGTTGGACGCTGAACTTGTTCAATCGTCCACGCAACGGTTGCCGACTTTCCCGAACCCGTAATTCCCAACAGAGTTTGAAACCTGTCACCCCGATTGATCCCCTCTGTCAATTGAGCAATTGCTTTGGGTTGATCTCCTGCGGGTTGGTAATCCGAAACAACTTTAAAGAGCTGGTTATCTACGGTCACTATTTACTCTTTTGCGTGAGAGTGCCAGCACCCTGTTGCGCATTCGGCAACGTGGCAAACCAATCCCACACGTCGTCAACTTGTGCTGTCAGATCTTCAGGCTTTCCGCTGTTGTCGATGACACGATCGGCAACTTTCAAACGATCTTCGCGACTTGCCTGATTTGCCATCCGACGTCGAGCGTCTTCTTCGTTCATGTTTCGAAACTGCACCAGCCGTGATATTGCAACTTCAGGTTCAACGTCGACAACCACAAGACCCGACATACCGTCCCGCGGGTTCTCCACCAGCAATGGCATGTCCAACACCACCACATTGTCGGTAGCCATGTTCAACTCGATCCGTCGCAGAATTTCGACACCGATAGCAGGATGCATGATTGCGTTCAGGCGCTTCAACATGTCGGCATCGCCAAACACAATTTGCGCAACTTTCGCCCGATCCAATTCTCCGGATTCAAGCAAAATGTCACCGAATTCATCGACCAATTTCTGCAGCGTTGGCGAACCTTTTTGTTGCAGTTGTTTAGCGATGCCATCACCATCGATGATGATTGCTCCCTTGCGCGCAAACAGCGCAGACACCGAAGACTTTCCCGATCCAATTGCGCCAGTTAGCCCAATTAATTTCATACGTCTCCAATGAACCTCTGAGTTGCGCTCGCCCCCTGACGAGCGCAACTACAGAAAACTATGCGCTTGGAGCTTCTGGTTCTACAGCAGGAACTTCTGCTGCTACTTCGGCTGAAGCGTCAGCTGGAGTCTCAGTCGTTGCTGCGGTGTCGAAGTACTCAGACCACGCTGCTTCGCGTGCGCTGTCATCGCCACCAACCCAGTTGCCCTGATCGTCAACTTGGAACTGACCGCGGTATTCCTCGGCGAGTTCTCCACCTTCAGCAGCCTGCTTAATTGACAGGCTGATTCGACGACGTGCGAGATCGAGATCGATGATCTTGACCCACAACTCTTCGCCGGGAGTGACAACTTGTTCTGGTGCTTCAACGTGGTGTGCCGACATTTCGGAAATGTGCACGAGGCCTTCGATTCCGTCGCCAACTTGCACGAATCCACCGAATGGAACCAACTTGGTGACACGACCGTAAACAAGCTGCCCAACCTGGTGACCGTTAGCAAATTCTTGCCAAGGATCTTGTTGAGTGGCCTTCAACGAAAGGCTGATGCGCTCGCGGTCCATATCGACTTCGAGCACTTTCACGGTTACTTCGTCACCAATGTTGACAACTGCTGTTGGGTTGTCAACATGCTTCCATGACAACTCTGAAACGTGGATGAGTCCATCCATGCCACCCAAGTCAACGAATGCACCGAATGCGACAACACTGGAAATGCGACCGGTGCGCACTTCGCCAACCTTGAGGTGGGTCAAGAACTCGTCACGAGCTCCGCGCTGATTCTGCTCGAGCAAGGTACGACGTGAAAGCACAACGTTGTTGCGATTGCGGTCGAGTTCAAGAATCTTTGCCGTGATGCGCTGGCCAATGTACGGAGCCAAGTCACGAACGCGACGCAACTCGACGAGTGATGCAGGAAGGAATCCGCGGAGTCCGATGTCCACGATGAGTCCACCCTTAACCACCTCGATGACCAAACCTTCAACGGTTCCATCGGCTGCCTTAACTTTTTCGATGTCGCCCCAAGCACGCTCGTACTGCGCACGCTTCTTCGAAAGCAATAAACGGCCTTCTTTGTCTTCAAGGGTAAGCACGAGTGTTTCGATCTTCTCGCCCAACTTCACAATCTCGTGTGGATCAATGTCGTTACGGATTGAGAGTTCGCGAGCAAGGATGACGCCTTCGGTCTTGTAACCGATTTCGACGAGTACTTCGTCACGGGTGATGCGTACAACTGTTCCGGTAACAAGTTGTCCGTCTTTGAGTTCGACAAGAGTTCCGCTAATCGCATCAGCAAATGACTGCGAGAGGTCACGCTCAGTAATTTGGCGCGGTGTGTAATTTCCTTCTGAGTCGAAGGTTCCCATTGGTGGGGATTGCATTGTTTGTAGATCTGACATAAGCACGTACTTTCGGTGGATAGGAGAGATGGTCCCTCTTGCGAGAGGCCCTACCGGCGGTAGGACAGGGGAATCACGCTATCAGCGACTGCCCTACCTGGACTTGGCGATAACCAGGAATTCAGGCAATTCGGTACTGCAGTTTGCTAAGGAATACTGCCCTGGCTCAACACTGGAAACACTCACAATGTCGTACCCTGCCAAGTCGAACACCAGGCGCAATTCCCTCGGCGTATAGCAACCCGTCCACAGATCCACGCTTTTGACTTCACCTTGGTCATTGCGAATGTCTGTCGTTTCGTGACTGACGCCAGCCAGTACATCAAAATCTGCACCCTCATGGTGCTTAACCGAGAAGTATGCGTTGAAGGCTGACAACACCAGCACACCATTGCGCTTCAAGCACTTACGTATTCCCTTCAAGATTTCTACATCTTGTCGATCATCGACCATTAAGCCAAAGGCACCCTGACATAAGCAGATGGCGAAGTCGAATTTCGAGTGCAGCGCAAATTCACTCTGCAATGCACGAGCATCAACCCGCGAAAATTCTGCATCAGTCAGCGATTCTTTATTGGCTTGATGCTGAGCGATATCAATGAAATCTTGACTTACATCTATTCCGTGAACACACATATCTCTTCGTGCGAGTTCCAAACTGTGGCGTCCCGGCCCGCAACCCACATCGATGAATGAGT
>CAITUB010000017.1 GCA_903895515.1 uncultured Acidimicrobium sp.
ACTTCTTACACCTCGCCACACCTGCTGTGCTGATGCATGACCAACTGCAAAATCGACTGCGCGTGAAGCATGCACCAACGCGTCTCGCTCATTGACGGTCATCTTCCATGATGAGGTCAGAACGAACACTGCAAACGCAGCAAGCGCTATGGCAAACACGAGGAACCCGTAGTTCACCAATCCGGACGACTGATCGCTCACAAGCCAGAGCAACAAACTCAACGCGGCGATTCCTAAATACAAATACCCAGGAATGCGGCGACGGCTGTTGTCGGGAAACTGATATGGCCCAACAAATGCCGAAACGTCAAGGTCGCTTGGAAGTTGATCGCGGATCTCATTGCTATTTACATCGTTCACTGCATTTCCTTCCATCGACTTCGTATTCGCTGTGCAGTTACATCTAGCGCTTCCGGCAAAATTTTTGCCGTCGCCACTGCAACCATGAAATTTGAATCGCCACCCCAACGCGGAACGATGTGAATGTGTAGGTGCTGTGCGACGCTTCCACCTGCTGCATGACCCAGGTTGATTCCAACGTTCATTCCCTGTGGCTTGTATTCGGCTTTCAGCACTTGCACCGCCTTGGTAACGGTTGCCCACACCTCGCTTGTCTCTTGTGGGGTAAGCATCTCTAAATCGGGAACTTCGCGATATGGAATGACAAGCACGTGCCCAGATGAATACGGAAACGCATTCATGATCACGAAGCACGTTTCGCCGCGATGCACGATGAACGTCTCTTCGTCAGGACGATTGGACTTCAGTATTTCTGTAAATACTGATTCGTCCGAGTGCTTGCCGTGGGAATCGCGTTGCACATATTGTGCTCGCCAGCCATTCCACAAACGATCCAACATATTGATTACAGGTTTCCAGCTGTGGCTTCTGTGCGGGTCTCGTCGTGCAACTGAGCGATGAACGCATCAACCTTCACATCGCGAATCACATCGCCGCCGCGCGGGTTCACACCAACCGTATTGTTCTTTACGTCATCGTCGCCCACGACTAATACAAACGGAATTCGTTCAAGCTTGGCGCTACGAATGCGCTTGCCCAATTGTTCATCGGCTTCAGCAGTATCGACTCTGAACCCTTCGGTACGCATGCGTTTCACAAGCGACTGCGCGTATTCCTCGTGTTGCGAGGTAACCGCCAAGACGCGCACTTGTACAGGGGCAAGCCAAGCTGGGAATGCTCCGCCGTAATGCTCTAACAACACACCAAAGAATCGCTCAACAGATCCAAATAGTGCGCGGTGCAACATAATTGGACGATGGCGACTGTTGTCGCTTCCGATGTATTCCAAGCCGAAGCGCTCTGGCAAGTTGAAGTCACATTGAATGGTGCTGAGCTGCCACTTGCGGCCGATCGCGTCGCGCACATCGATGTCAATCTTTGGTCCGTAAAACGCAGCATCGCCTTCCTTTACGGAGTACTTCACTCCATGGCGATTCAACGCTTCGCGCAGAGCGGTTGTTGCTTTATCCCAAATTTCATCCGATCCCACTGACTTCTCCAAGTCACGAGTGGACAATTTGAATTCGAAGTCTTCAAACCCAAATTGGCGAAGCACCGACAGCACAAAATCAAGCAACGACGTAATTTCGTCTGCCATTTGGTCTTCGGTGCAGAAAATATGACTGTCATCCTGAGTAAATCCGCGAATGCGTAACAGGCCGTGCAGCGTTCCTGCGCGTTCGTAGCGGTACACCGTTCCCAGTTCGAATAAGCGAAGTGGGAGTTCGCGGTAACTGCGTTGGCGATCGCGATAGATCAAGCAGTGCATCGGACAGTTCATCGGCTTCGGGTAGTACGTGCCGTTGTCCATTTCCATTGGCGGATACATGCCGTCTTTGTAGAAATGCAGGTGACCAGAAGTTTCGAACAACTGCGCGTTTGCAATGTGCGGAGTAAACACAAATTGATAGCCGCCGTTTTGGTGGCGATATCGGCTGTAGTCCTCCATGATTTTGCGCACGATCGCACCCTTTGGATGCCATACCGCAAGACCGCCGCCTAGTTCAGATGGAAACGACAGCAGGTCCATTTCGGTTGCAAGACGACGATGATCGCGCTTTTCGGCTTCAGCAATTCGCGTGATGTGCTCTTCGAGTGCAGCCTTCGACTCCCATGCAGTGCCATAAATGCGCTGCAGCATCGGACCCTTTTCATTTCCGCGCCAGTACGCGCCGGCAACTTTCATCAACGCAAAATGACCAAGACGTGCAGTACTTGGAACGTGCGGTCCACGACACAAGTCAACAAAACTTTCGGTGTTGCGATACACGCTGACAGATCCATCGCCAGCAACCTCGCTCGCATCCGATCCATCGGCTGCGCCAGTTGTTACGCGCTCAATAATTTCGCACTTGTACGGTTGGTCAACAAATAATGCAAGCGCTTCTGCCGCGCTCATTTCCGAGCGAACAAACGGTTGATCGGCTTTTACAATTGCGCGCATGCGCTCGGTAATTGCTTCTAAATCGTTATCGCTAAATGTTTTGCCATCAGGAAGTTCGAAGTCGTAATAAAAGCCATCTTCAATGGCTGGGCCAATAGTGAATTTGGCGCCAGGAAAATGTTGCAGCACCGCTTGTGCAAGCACGTGAGCAGTTGAGTGACGCAGCACATGACGACCTGCTTCTGAATCCGCAGTGATAATGGCGACCTGTGCCCCATCGCGCAATGGCACCGAAATATCCACTTCGTTGCCATCGACAACCGCTGCGAGCGCCGCCTTAGCCAACCGTGACCCAATGGATTGAGCTAAGTCAAGCCCTGTCGAACCAGCCGGCAGTGTCCGTACAGAACCATCTGGCAGTGTGACATCAAGAGTTGCTGCATTCATCGCGTCTTCAGTCTAGGTTCGCGAGCCTTACACGGACCGCCCTATTTGCCCGTGGCGACTGGCACTCTCTGTTGTTC
Organism: uncultured Acidimicrobium sp.; assembly: GCA_903895515.1. Lineage (GTDB taxonomy): Bacteria > Actinomycetota > Acidimicrobiia > Acidimicrobiales > Ilumatobacteraceae > UBA3006. The sequence continues at coordinate 2,929 of CAITUB010000017.1, forward strand.
CCCCAATGGCAACTGCTCGTCCTGCCGTTTACTGGCATAGACATTTCGATATTGCTGGCCAGTCATGGACTGTATTTCAAACATCACTTCATCAGTCATTTCTCGCAACACGAAATGATCGTCACTGCGCTGTGCATATCGTTCGGGCAAAATTGCTTTGCCGATCGTGATGCTGACTCGCCCACCGACGCGAGGCAGTTTTGCATCGGGTGGCTGAATTTCACGTGTGCCAACAATGCCAACGGGAAAAATTGGGCAATTAAGTTTGACGGCCAATCGTGCAGCGCCGGTTTTGCCTTTGTACAACATCCCATCTCGACTTCGTGTTCCCTCTGGGAAAATGCCAAACAGTTCTCCACGTTGCAAGACATTTTCTGCCGCATCAAGTGCAACCTGCGCCTTCTCCCCACCTTCGCGATCAATGGGAATCATGCCAAGCGCGGGAAATAATCGTCGCGTCTTCCAGGAATCGAGATATTCGCTCTTACCGACAAAAGAAATATTGCGTGGTGCTTGGATGATGAGAAACGCTGAGTCCAAAAAACTGACGTGGTTGGCACACAAAATTGCTGGGCCGGTTTCGGGAAGTTGCTCAAACCCTTGAAGGTAGAAACGCCACAGTCGATTAGCAACTATTCGCACAGCAGGTCGAATTCGCGACTGCAGTTCGGTAGCACCCGAATACAAGTCATCGACCCGCGTCGACATCAGATAACGACCCCTAGTAGGCGTGCACTGTCTCCTACTGCTACTCCATTTTTTGCTGCAGCATCGACGAGTGCTACAGCCGTAGGCGTATCGAGATCATTGTCTAGAGCCGAGCGCACCTCTGCAAGCAACCCAGAATCACCTTGCGAGTTTCCTACTTGTGCCGCTGACTTCCATTGCGCAAGTCGCGCCTCATTACGCGCCATGAGTTGGTCGTCCCATTCCCACTCCGTGCGGTAGTGGTGCTCAATCAGTCCCAATCGAATTGCCATCGGGTCATGTTGGGTACGCAACTTATCGACGAACACCAAATTGCCACGGCTCTTCGACATCTTGTGGCCGTCCATCGACACCATCGCCACGTGCATCCAGTGCTTCACAAACTGTTGGCCAGTTGCAGCTTCAGATTGGGCTCGCTCGCATTCGTGATGCGGGAAAATTAAGTCGCTTCCGCCACCGTGCAGGTCGATTGTGGTTCCAAGTTCGCGAAGTGCAAGGGCGGAACATTCGATGTGCCAACCAGGTCGGCCCGCTCCCCACATGGTGTCCCACGATGGTTCGTCAGATGCTGATGGATGCCACAACACAAAGTCGAGTGGGTTTCGTTTATGCGGGTCGTCAACATTGCCGCCGCGCTCACGAGCAAGCGCAATCATGGTTTCGCGGCTGTAATGCGACACGCTGCCAAACTGTGGAAACTTCTCCACGTCGAAATACACCGAACCACCAGATTCATAAGCAAACCCGCGGTCAATCACCATGCCGATGAATCCGCGAATGTCGGGAATCGCCGAAGATGCGCGCGGAGTGCTGTGCACAGGCAGTGCGTTCAACGCAGTCATGTCCGATTCGAAACGCGCCTCTTCACCTGCTGCAAGATCAAGGTAATGCACACCAAGTTCGCGGGCTTTGGCAAACAGTGGGTCATCTACGTCGGTGACGTTGCGCACGCACTTCACTTGATGGCCCATATCGATCAGCCGACGCTGTAGTACGTCATAAGAGATAAAGGTGAAGGCATGACCTAAGTGCGTCGCGTCGTACGGAGTAATTCCGCACGTGTACATCAGCACGGTTGGGTTCGGAGCAAATTCGACTATCTCTTGCTGCGCGGTATCAAACAACTTCATCGTCAAGTTGATCAGTCCAATTTCATATTGCGACCACTAATCGGGTCAACGTCTGGAATTCCGGTAAGCCGTGGAGCCACTCGTGTTTTGTAGCGCACATTCAACTGCAACAACACTGCGGTGAATGCCTCGAGCGCAAGTGCATTTGACAAGCGACCTGTGCTCAGTGGTCTGCAGCCAGGAATTTGTGCAACCAGATCGCTGACAATTTCGATCGCTTCTGGAAAGTCTGAACAAATCAACACATCGGAATCAACGTGATGATTCAGATTGCCAAGTTCCTTTGCAGGAAGATGCTGCATTGCTGCAACGACGCGACTGCCAGGAATTTCAGCTTGCACGTGCGCAGCAATACTTCCCCGCGGTGGAACCAATGGTTGAAACTCTTTACCAACCTTCACCAGAGCGTTCGCCATAGTGACCACAACCTTGCCGCGCAATGCTTCGGCATGTTCGCCAACAATGGTGGCAGTTGAATCCCAAGGCGTTGCGACAACAATCAAGTCACAATTGGCAGCGGCTTCATTCGTGCCAGTGTCGAATTTCAACTTGTGTTCGGGCCATTGAGCAATCAGCTCAGCGGCCTTTTCTTCTGAACGCTCTTTTGACCGAGACCCGATAAGCACCTGATGACCGGCAACGCTCATTCGCAGGGCTAACCCGCTTCCTGCTGGCCCGGTGCCGCCAATAATTCCAATCCGCATACGTGAAGCCTTACACAAACCACACTCGGGAACTACGGTCATAGGCATGGGAATTTTGGATGGGAAAAACATTGTCGTCACCGGCGTGCTGACCGACGCCTCACTCGCCTTCGGGGTTGCAAAGCTTGCACTTGAGGAAGGCGCCCAGGTCATGCTCACGGGAGCAGGACGTGGCCTTTCCATCACGGAGCGAACCGCGCGCAAACTGAGCACCGAAATCAAAGTTGTGGAATTCGATGTCACTGTTGACGAACACATCGTTTCTGCTCGCGAAGCCGCCAAAGCCCAATTTGGGCGAGTAGACGGCGTACTGCATGCCATTGGATTCGCACCAGCTGTATGCCTCGGCGACGATTTCATGGCTGCACAGTGGTCCGACGTTTCGGTCGCGATGCAAATATCCGCGTACTCGCTAAAAACCTTGGCGGATGCTTTCGTTCCACTCATGACTAATGGAGGAACGATTGTCGGTTTGGATTTCGACAACACCGTTGCATGGCCTGCGTACAACTGGATGGGCGTTGCGAAGGCGGCACTCGAATCGACGAATCGCTACCTCGCAAAAGAACTTGGTAGCAAACAGATTCGCTGCAACCTTGTTGCTGCTGGACCAATTCGCACGATGGCTGCAAAATCGATTCCTGGTTTTCAAAAATTTGAAGATGTGTGGGATGACCGCGCTCCCCTTGGGTGGGATGTCAACGACTCGAGCGGGGTAGCCCGCACATGCGTGGCCATGCTTTCCGATTGGTTCCCGTGCACCACGGCAGAAATTGTGCACGTTGATGGTGGCTTCCACGCAATGGGCGTGTAGACCAATATTGCTTGCGTAAACCCCTTACTACTCTCGCGATTTGTTTCGCTGCACTCGTTGCCTCTTGCTTGACGCTGACGTCACATGTTCAGGCCGCGGCGACCGACCCACTGCTTGCGCAACAATGGGGAATTTTTGCCATTGGCGCAGATCGTGTTTGGACTACAACTACTGGACAAGGTGTCATTGTTGCTGTTGTCGATAGCGGCAGCGGCCCACATCCTGACCTTGCAGAGAATTTATTGACCGGTCACTCGTTCTTCGGATCAGTTGAGTCACTAGATGGATCCGATATCGATGCCAGTGGACACGGATCACACGTTGCAGGAATCATCGCTGCTGCTGCCAATAACGGCATTGGTGGTTCCGGTGTTGCCCCACGTGCAAAAATTTTGCCGATTCAAGTACTTGACCAAGCGGGACAAGGCGATGCACGAGACGTCGCCGCTGGAGTTCGCTACGCAGCCGATAACGGTGCAAAGGTCATCAACTTGTCACTCGGTGGCACAACCGAAAGCTCCAGTTTGACCCAAGCAATTACCTATGCCAACGACAAGGGCGTCCTAGTTGTTGCTGCCGCTGGCAACGGCGGTGCAATTGATAAACCGAAATGGCCTGCATCGCTTGACCTCACACTTGCTGTCACCGCAGTCGACCAATCAAATAGCGCAACTGCGTTCGATCAACGTGGCGACTACATCGACATTGCGGCGCCAGGTTCCAACATTGTCTCCACCGCAAAAGGTGATTACGTCTCGCTCAGTGGCACCAGCATGGCTGCAGGTTTTGTTGCCGGCGCAGCAGCG
>CAITUB010000018.1 GCA_903895515.1 uncultured Acidimicrobium sp.
GGTTAGAAGTAAGAATCACGATCGGTGGAGTAGCGGCCTTAAATGTTCCAAGTTCAGGAACGGTCACCTGAAAGTCAGAAAGAATTTCCAACAGATACGCCTCAAACTCATCGTCTGCGCGATCAATTTCGTCAATCAACAACACAGGAGGTACATCGCGCTGGTCGATTGCACGAAGGAGCGCACGCTTGATGAGAAAGCGTTCGTTGTACAGCTCGCTTTCCAATTCATTTGTCTTCTTGCTCGTTGCTTCTCCGCTTGCCTCGGCAGCACGCAGGTGTAACAACTGTCGCGAGTAGTCCCAGTCGTACACGGCTTGGGCGGCATCGATGCCTTCGTAACACTGCAAGCGAATGAGCTCGCCACCAGTCATTGCTGCAATCACTTTGGCAAGTTCGGTTTTGCCTACGCCTGCTTCGCCTTCAAGGAGTAATGGGCGATTGAGAGTGAGTGCCAAATACACGGCAGTAGTGAGGCCTTCTTCGGCCAAATAGTTCTGTTCGGCAAGTGCCGACCGAACTTGTTCTACCGAGGTGAATCCAGCGCGGGCCATGCGTTCAGGCTAGAGGCAAAGCGTTTATGAATCGAAGCCGAGGCCCAATCGATCGAGGCTTCGTAACCATAAGTTGCGTTTTCCCGACTTGTCTTCGCGGTTTAGTGCCCACCGTGTGGTCTGAATGCCAATAAAGCGGAATGGTTCGGGAGGGAACGGCAAGGGCTTGCTGCGCACAAATTGTGTCTGCGTTGCTGGAGTTTTGCGACCATCGATCATGTCGAGCATAACTTCGGCGCCGAATCGTGAACTTGCCACACCTAAACCGGTGTAGCCGATTGCGTATGCTACGCGGTCGCGCATTGCTTGTCCCCGGAACACGCTGTAACGGCTGCACGTGTCAATGGCGCCGCCCCATACGTGTGAAAAGCGAACGCCTTCAAGCTGTGGAAACGTTTCAAAGAAGTGTTGTGACAGCTTCGCCCACGTTTCAGGACGTGATTCAAGTTCGGAGTTCACTTTTCCTCCGAAGAAATACACCGCGTCGTATCCACCCCACAAAATTCTGTTGTCTGCAGTGAGTCGGTAGTAGTGGAACTGATTCGAAATGTCGGAAAGACCTTGACGATTTTTCCAGCCGATGCTTTCTAGCTGCTGCGGGGTAAGCGGTTCCGTTGTCAAGCAATAGTCGTACACCGGCGCAATGTAGTTATGCATGCGACGCAGCAGTGGTTTAAATGCGTTCGTTGCTAACGCCACTCGTTTGGCGTGCACTTTGGATAGCGGAGTTTCCACAACGATTCCGCCTGGTGAATAGTCCAATCCAATTGCCTTTGTGTCTTCGTAAATGCGCACACCAAGTTGTTCGGCTGCACGCTTTAGCCCCCATGCAAGTCGCGCAGGGTCTACTAGTGCTGCTGTGTCTTTGCACCACATGCCACCAGTAAAAATCGGCGATGCAACTTCTTTGCGCACGGCAGCTTGATCAAGCCATTCCACTTTGTGGCCAATCTCAAGCAACTGGTCGTAGTCGTCTTTTAATTCATCCAAGTACGTTGCCGAATGTCGCGTACTGGCAATTTCAATCACGCCATTGCGTTCGAAATCGCAATCAATGTTGTAACGCTTAATCGCCGCTTCAATTTCGTTCAGGTTTTCAAGTCCTAAGTCTTCGAGCAAGCCAACTTCGTCGGGGAAGCGTTGCTGTGCGTTGGCAATGCCGTGCGTGAGGCTGGAGTCCATAAACCCGCCGTTGCGACCACTTGCTGCTGAAGCAATCTCGTGAGCTTCGATCAGCACAACATCGCGATCAGGGTCGCGCTCTTTGGCCAAAATTGCTGTCCATAAGCCCGTGTAGCCGCCACCCACAATGCACAGGTCGCACGTTTCAGCGTGCACCAGCATTGGGTTCGATTCCGGCTCGTCCGCATCGTCAAACCAATACGGAAAGGAGTCGGCGTCCGCAATCGCGTCCAAAAAACGCTCGTCTTGTTGATACCCACCCATGGGTTTCCCACCACCTAACTAGACCAAGAGTAGCAGTGCGGCAAGTATCGTTTCCCGCATGGATCTTGGAATTGCACAACGCACAGCAGCTGTTGCGGCGGCCTCGGCCGGGTTGGGGTTTGCCAGTGCTCAGGCTCTTGCCGCCGAGGGGGTGCGTGTAGTGATTTGCAGTCGCGATGCAGACCGCGTTGCCGATGCTACGAAAAGAATTGGCAATGGATGCGTGGGAATTGTTGGCGATGTTTCAACAACTGATGGCGCACTTGCATTCGTTCGTGAAGCGCGCGCAATTCTTGGCGAAATTGACATCGTTATTGCCAACGGTGGCGGACCACCTGCGGGAAACTTTGCATCAACCGATCTTGATTTGTATCCAGCCGCAATTGAGCGAAGCATGTTGGCAACAGTTGCCATGTGCAAGGAAGTCATTCCAGGCATGCAAGAACGCGGTTGGGGTCGCATTGTGGCAATTACCAGCACGGCGGTTCGTCAGCCGTTTGCCAATCTCATTTTGTCCAGCACGGCACGCGCAGGACTTACTGCTTTCTTGAAGACCGTTGCTACTGAAGTTGCCGCAAGTGGAGTAACTGTAAATACGGTGCAGCCTGGCACTCATGCCACCGATCGCATTAAGCAGTTGTATGGGTCTATGGAAGGCGCAGCAGAGGGAATTCCAGCTGGCGTTGTTGGCGACCCGAAAGATTTCGGAAGCGTTGTTGCGTTTCTGTGCAGTGAGCAAGCCAAATTTGTCACCGGCACTCACTTGCAAGTTGATGGTGGCTCGTATCCGGGGTTGATCTAATGCTTCAGCATGTTGTTGCGCTTACGTGGAACGAAACAGTTCCAGAAAACTACGCAGAGGTCGTGAACAAGGTTCTGCACGACATGGCAAAGACCATTCCATCGGTGCGCAGCTATCGCTGCGGTGCCGACCTTGGCGTGAGTTCGCATGCCAATGCCAATTACCTCATCGTCGCCGAGTTCGACGATGTCGCGGGGTGGCGAGAATACGACGAAAACGCTTTACACAACGAAGTGCGTGCGAAGTACTTTGCGCCATATGTTGCGTCGCGTGCTGCTTCGCAAATTACTTTCTAGACAGAAATACGCGCTGAGTTACAGCGTTGATTCTTCAAGTGCTCGCCGTACCAGCACCTTGGCCAGGTGCGTGCGGTAATCACTCGAAGCATTTAAGTCACTCTGTGGCTCTGCTTCGGCTGCTGCAAGTTCTGCTGCTTCAGCAATGGACGCTCCGCTTGCAAGTGCAGCGCTCACGCTGGTTGCAAGAATTGGCGTTGAACCCATGTTGACTAACGCAACGCCAGAGTCTTTTCCGTTTTTCCATGCGGCCACACCAACAATTGCCCAGTCCTGTGCACGACGATTGAACTTCTGAAAGCTCCAACCACCTGTTGTTTTTGGAACGCGAATTTCTACGAGCATTTCATCTGGGGCAAGTGCGCTTTCAAGAAAGCCTTTGTAGAAATCTTGTGCAGCAATCTCACGTTGGCCATTTGGCCCTTGTGCGACATATGTTGCGCCAAGTGCAAGTGTTGTTGCTGGAAGGTCGCTTGCCGAGTCGGCGTGGGCGAGTGATCCACCAATAGTTCCGCGATGGCGAACTTGGGCATCACCAACATGGCCGGCTGCGTGAGCGAGGAGTGGAACATGCTTTTTTAGCAAGTCGGATTTCTCTACATCCATGTGGCGTGTAAGGGCGCCAATGGCAATGTGGTCTCCACCATCTTTGATGTAAGACAAGTCGGTGATGCGACCGATGTCAATGAGCATCGTTGGCTGGGCCAAGCGAAGTTTCATCAGAGGAATAAGGCTGTGTCCGCCGGCAAGGAACTTTGCTTCATCGCCGTATTCACCGATGAGCGAAATTGCCTCGGCTGCCGATGATGCACGCTTGAAATCAAATGCTGCTGGTATCACTGTGGTTCCCCTTACTTCTTTGCCGATTGAATTGTGCGCCATACGGTTTGTGGTGAAGCAGGCATTGCCATGCTTGTTACCCCAAGGCCGGAGAGCGCGTCGATAATTGCGTTAATTACTGCTGGTGCTGCGCCAATGGTTCCTGCTTCACCAATGCCCTTCACTCCAAGCTGATTGGTGGGTGAAGGTGTAATGGTGTGGCCAGTTGTAATTGAAGGTACGTCACTTGCTGCTGGTACGAGGTACTCGGCAAGCGTTGTGGTCTTCAGGTTTCCATCTTCGTCGTACACAGCTTCTTCGAAGAGTGCTTGTGCAAGACCCTGGATCAC